>JAHKAQ010000086.1 GCA_018825765.1 Patescibacteria group bacterium | reverse complement strand
TTAATGAATGGCAAGTAAAAAAATATATCAAAAAAATACGTCGAGGTTATTATATTTTTGCAGACAGATCTTTAAATGAAGAAGTTCTTTTCCTGATCGCCAATAAGATATACACGCCATCATATGTTTCTTTTGAGATGGCTTTTTCCTATTATAATTTAATTCCTGAAGGAGTTTACAGTATTACTTCAGCCACATCCAGAAAAACCAATAAGTTCAGATTCGATCAAGGGAAATTCATTTACCATCATCTTAAGCCGGAATTATTGTTTGGTTATAAACTTACTACATATCAAAATCATAATTTTAAAATCGCGGAAATAGAAAAAGCGTTATTGGATTTTCTGTATATTAATCCGAATTTAAAAGAAGAAAATGATTTTGTTGGGTTGCGTTTTAATTCAGAGAATTTTATCCAAAGAGCGGATAAGAAAAAATTAGAAGATTATATCGCGGCTTTCCAAAACAAAAGCCTGGAAAGGAGATTGAGAAAATTTCTTAAATTTATTAATTATGCTTAGTCTGGATCAAATTCAACAACATTATTCTGAAAATATAAAACCTTTTTTAGGGGGAACCGCTCTTAGGATTATCTATAATAACTCCCGTTTTTCAGAGGATTTGGATTTTGATAATTTTGGCTTAAGTGAGAAAGATTTCTCTCGCTTAAGTCGTGAAATTAAAAAAGGATTAACAAGGCAAGGTTATAAAATAGAAATTAAAAATGTATTTAAAGGGGCTTATAGATGCTATGTTCGAATGCCTAAAGTGCTTTTTAATAATAAAATTTCCGACTTACAGAAAGAAAAAATAATGATTCAAATAGATTCCGCTTCACATGATTTTAAATACAGGGCAGATAAAAAGATCTTGAATAAATTTGACATTTTCACTCAAATTTTGGTAACGCCGGTTGACATTATTTTGGCTCAAAAAATTTACGCGATTTTTAATCGTAAGCGTCCAAAAGGAAGAGACTTTTTTGATGTTGTTTTTTTATTGCAAAACACCAGGCCAAATTATAGGTATCTTAATCAGAAACTTAAAATAGCTGACGCGAAAACATTAAAAAAAAGATTATTGCGTTATTCTGAAAAAATTAAATTTAACGCTTTAATAAAAGACGTGGAACCATTTTTATTTAACGCCGGCGAGATAAATAGAATAAAGTTTTTTAAGCAATATATCGAAGAGATAGAGCTTGACGCTTTATAAATAAATTCCCTATTCATGCTTGACGAAGGTGATTTTTCGTATAAAATGAGGATACAATAAGTTTATTGGATCAATTTAAGCGAAGAGAGTTCGCTATTTTATTACTTGAAGATAAATAAATGGGCAAAATCGCACAAGGCATTAAAGCCGGAGACACGGTGCAGGTAAAGCGGAAAGTAATTGAGGGAGGAAAAGAAAGATTGCAGATAATTGAAGGCATAGTAATCGCGAGAAAACATAAAAATGAGCCTGGAGCGACAATAACGGTTAGAAAAATTGCCAGCGGCGTGGGCGTGGAATTTATTTTTCCTTTGGGTTCGCCGCTAATTGAGTCTATTGAGATATTGAAACGCTCCAAGGTAAGAAGGGCTAAGCTTTACTATATGAGAAAAAGATCAGGCATGACTTTGGAAGTAAAGGCGCGTGAGAACGCGGGAGTAACTGAAGATTTAAAGGCGGCAGAGGCGGATAAAAAAGTAAAAGAAGTCAAGAAGCCGAAGAAAGAAGAGGAGGAAAAAGCCGGCCGGTTTAAAAATGAGCAATTGAAGAAACAAAAATCAAAGAAAAAAGATAAAAAACAAAAGGGCGGAAATAAATAGGGAAGTCGCAGTGCTGGAACTGGTAGACAGGCTGGCTTGAGGGGCCAGTGCCCTTTGGGCGTAAGGGTTCAAATCCCTTCTGCGGCACCTGAAAGGGGAAAAACAAAAATTTATGAATAAATTTGGGAAAACATATTGGCTGTATATTATAGGAGTTTTCATCGTGATTGATTTTATAGTGGGCGGTTTGCTGGGCTGGTTTGATAATTCCCTGTTCGCGTTTTTGTATTTAGCGCTTATTCTTCTAATTTTTATTTTCCGGCCAACCTGGGCGGTAGTTTTACTGGTTTTTACTCAAGTGCTTGATAATGTTTCGGTTTTTGGGATAAGACCGTATCAATGGCTGCTTGGTTTTTCTTTGGTTGTCGCGAGTGTCAAATATTTAGGGCCTTTTTTAAAAAGCAAAGCCAGGAAATACAAGGCTAAACATTTTTTAGGGCGGAAAGTGTTTCTTATCGCTCTTTTGCTGATTATTTTCTTTAGCTTATTGGGTCTTTTAAACTCTCCGGACAGGGCGTATTCTTTAAAGCAAACCGCGGCGCTTGTTTTGGCCGCGTTTATTTCTTTTTTGGTGAATTGGCAGGCGAGTCAAGGGAGAAAACATTGGGATAAGCTTAGAGTGGCTTTTGTTTTTTCTTCTATTCCGGTCGGGCTTTTGGCGCTTTATCAAAATATCGCTCATGAACGCGGCTGGCAGAGTTTTGAAGTTATGGCCGCGCGGCCTAACGCCAGTTTTTATGAACCTGACTGGCTGGGAATGTTTGTTGTTTTGGTTTTGATTCTGCTTGTTTCTTTGGCTATCCAGCAAAAGGAGAAAAAGATAAAGGGCCTGAATTTAGCGAGACTGGGAACGTGGAGCCTTATATTTTTTAATATAACCGTGTTAATTATAACTGTGGCCCGAGCCAGTTGGGTGGCTATGATCGGAGCTTTAGGAGCGTTGTTTGTTTGGGTTTTTATAGCCCGGGTTATAAAAAGAATAACGAGCCGGGATTTTTTCCGGGTGGCTGGAGTGATTTTTAGTTTTTTGGGAATGATCGTTCTTTGCTTTATGGTTATAAAAGGTTTGCATTTAACCCGATTTAATTTAAGGGATCGGGCATTTAGTATTTATCAGGGAGAGCATATAGCGACTATGGCGGAAAAAGATGGATTGACAAGAAAGATAGATTTAGAGGAAATTGAACAATTTGAAAAACAGGGCTGGCGTGTTTTTGAGGCGAAAACCTTTGACGTTAACGTGGGTTCGCGTTGGAGCGCCTACGCTTCAAATATCGTGATGATAAAAGAGCACTGGTTTTTAGGTCAGGGGCAGGGAAGTGTTTTGGCGCGGCGGGATTTTTTGCACAACGCTAATAATATTTTCTTTGAATGGTGGATCGCGGGCGGAATTTTGGCGCTGGCGGTTTTTATATTTTTGCTTGGCCGGCCACTAAAAGCGCCGCTTGAGATGATGAGGAGATCGCAAGATAAGGATTCAAGGCTTGTCTTTTCAGCGACCTGCCTGATGGGCGTTACAGCAATCGTGCTTGTGAATTTATTTAATTCCGGCGTATTGTTTATTCCTATGTGGGTATTTTTGGGAATGATTTGGGCGGATCCAAACAAAGGCTTAAAGATTGATTGAGTTTTCATGAAAATTGTTTTAGATATTAGAAAAATTGGCAAGCGGCAAACCGGGGATGAAACCTATATCGTTAACCTGGTTAGAGAGCTGAGTAAAATTGATAATAAGAACCGTTACTATTTGTGCACGGATTCTTATGAGGGCAAAGTTAAAGCAAAAAGGCTATTGGGAAAGATTGCCAGGAATTTTAAATTTCGGGTTCTTAAGCCGGCGGGGAAACTTTTTTGGACCAGAAAGGCATTGCCCAGGTTTTGTCGAAAAAATAAAGTAGACCTGGTGCATGTTCAATATATTACTCCGCTGAGATTGCCAAAAGGAGTAAAGCTTATTACCACAATTCACGATGTGTCTTTCAAGAGGTTTCCTGAATACGTGCGCTTGAAGGACAGGCTGATTTTGAATTGGTATATTCCAAAAAGCATTAAAAAGGCGGATAAGGTGATCGCGGTTTCTGAATTTACCAGAAAGGAAATTCTGGACGCGTATAAAAGGGTAGCAAAAAAAGATAAGATTCAGGTGATATACAACGGGGTTGACAGTGAAAGGTTTAAATTTTTGGGTCAGTATGATCCGGGTTATTTAGAAAGAATTAGATCTAAGTATAATTTGGGCGGTTCATATATATTTCACACAAGTTCATTACAGCCCAGGAAGAACGTGCCGGTTTTAATCGAGGCTTTTCGCGAATATATCAGGAGAAATGATGATGGGGAAACTATTTTGCTCATTGGAGGAGAAGGAGGGTATAATTATGACAAGCGGATTGACGAATTGATGTGTGATTTGGTTTTGAAAAACCGGGTGAGAATGATTGGCTACATAAAGGACGAGGATTTGGGAGCTATTTTCTCCATGGCCTCTTTATATGTTTCTCCAAGTATTTATGAGGGATTTGATTTGCCCTTGCTTGAGGCTATGAAGAGCGGGGTTCCGGTTTTGGCCGCGCGCGGCTCCTGCCACGAAGAAATAGTGGGGAAGGCTGGACTTTTGGCCGATTCCGAGGATG
>JAHKAQ010000085.1 GCA_018825765.1 Patescibacteria group bacterium | reverse complement strand
CAGGTATTTTCAGTTATCAAGCTGTCTGTTATCTCAAGCTGGCCTTTTACTCTCATTCCAGGCATTTTCGACCCACCCTCAAAATATCCGCCGGCGTCACGAAAAATAAAATGGCTGATTTTTGAATTAGAATCCGGCCCGAAAAACAAATAATAAGCCCGGCGCTCCCCATCCTGCTGTTTATCCTCCTCCTGGTAAAAAATTACCGGTTTTTCCTTCTCTCCTGCTATTGTCAAATCTCCCTGCACGTTCATACTGCCCTCTTTTTCAAACCGCACCCGCGTTCCCTGCTTTATCTTTAACTCCACTCCCTGCTTTATGGTTATTGTTCTATCAACAACCCTGTCCTGATCCCAGATCGTATCCTGTTCAATTTCCTCTTTCTGCGCTCGCGCCTCACAAAAACTACCCGCGAAAAAAGAAAAACCAACAAAAATAATAACCCAGAACCTTGCTCTCATAATTTATTTGTTTATTTCTTACCGGCCCAGCCTAACAAAAAATCAATAAAAATACGCTAAAAAAAGAATTAAAACAAAATAAAAAACATGCTAATCTATAATTATGAAACTGCCAAAAAATTTTCCGCACCTGATCAATTTCATTATCTGGGGCTTTATTTCAGCCGGCCTTATTTTTTATCTCCTCCAGGGTTCAAACCCGCCGGCCGGTTATCTTTCAATCTTCAAAAACGATTCGTCTTATCAACCCCAAAGCCAGGACCGGTCCCTTATAGAAAGCGCGGCTATTCAGCCGGCCCAAACCTCCGAAAGCGAACTTGAATCATTGCCTCAAAAAATTCTCAACCCGGCGCCGTTTGTTCCCCAGGCGCCATTCGCCAATTGGGACCAGCTTCACGAAGAAGCCTGCGAGGAAGCCGTCATTATTACCGCCCATTATTACCTGCGAGACCAAAAAAATATCTCCAAACAAAAAGCCGAGGAAGAAATATTAAAAATGATTCAATATCAGGAAAAAAATTTTAACGGCCATCATGATTTAGACGCCGAGCATATAGTAAAACTTGCCCGGGAATTTTATAACGACCAGTATCAAATCAAAAAAGAATTTACCCAAAATGATATCAAGAAATACCTCGCCCGAAAAACCATCATCATCGTTCCAGCCGCCGGCCGCGTGCTTGAAAATCCTAATTTCAAACAGCCTGGCCCGCTTTATCACGCGCTTGTGATTATAGGTTACGATGAAAAAAAACAACAATTCATTACCAATGATCCAGGCACCAGAAAAGGCAGTGAATTTCGTTATTCTTACAAAAATTTAATGCAAAGTATCCACGATTTCCCCGGAAAAAAAGAGCAGATTCTTCAGGGAGAAAAAATTATTATCCTGGTAGAAAAATAATTTTTATAATTCCTTTATTTTCCTGCCAAACTCCCGCGTCAGCCACTTTGTCTTCTCTCCCACCTTTCCGTCGCCCACCTTAAACCCGTCAATTTTTACCACCGGCATAATTCTTTTAGTCGTGGCCGTTATAAAAGCTTCATCCGCCAGCTTCAATTCACTTACTTTCAGCTTGCGCTCTTCAATCTCGAATTTATTTCGGGCCAGCTCCAAAACAAAACCCCGGGTTATTCCCAAGAGAATGCCGTCTCCGGCGGTAATTAACTTATTGCCCCGAAAAATAAAAAAATTACTCCTGGAAGCTTCAAAAACCTGCCCCTGAAAAATATATAAAGTCTCAATCGCGCCTTTTGCCTCTCTTTTTTCCTGCTCTTTTATCGCCCAAATATAGTTTGACGATTTTACCGCCGGCAGTTCGCGCCTGAATTCACTGGTAATTATTTTTACCCCATGAACATAATATCTTTGGGGCAGTAATTTCTGCCTGTCCGCCAATACCAAAAAAGTCGACTTTTGTCTTTTTAAACTTATCCCGTCCCCTGATACCCCGCCGGTTAAAATAAATTTAATATAAGCCTCTCTAAGGTGATTTTTATTTATAAGCCTTTTTATTATTCTCTCTAATTCCCGCCTGCCTGCTGGAATCCTTAAACCCAGTTCCCGGGCCGAATTTTTAAACCGCGAAAAATGCCGGCTAAAAAATAACAATTTCCCCTGCTCGGTTCTCATAAAATCAAACACCGCGTATCCTCTAAGCACGCCCAAATCGCGCGGCGAAATTCCAACGCGGTTTTCTCTTATAAATTTTCCGTTGAAATAGCAATATTTTATCATCAGTTCTCTTTTTTTATGAGTTTCCCGCCAAATGGCATTCTGGCGTAAAAAACGGCTTTTACCAACTGTAAAAGCCGAAATCAATTCAAACTTACCCCCTTTCTCCACAGGCGCAACCTCGTCTCCATTATATACCACGTCAACCCATTTATAATCTCAGATAAATTCCCCTCGCATTCCATTGTCCGGCAAATTACCTTCCCCGGCAACAAAACCGCGTGTACGGAGACTTTCCATATCTTTTCTTCTTCTCTTTCCCCTAAAAAGGAGAACCGTTCTCTCAATGAGATGTCCAGATCAAATCCAGCTCCCTCCACAAAAGGAGTCAGAAAATCCACCAGTTCCCGAAGGAAGGCTCTGGTATCAAATACTTGCCTCATTTTTCCCTCCCTTTCTATTTTCTTCTAATTTTCTTTCCTTTTCTAACCTTTTCCCCTTTCTTTCCCTCTATTTTCCCTCCTTTTTCTTCAATCATCTTTTTTACCGACTTTGAAACCTCCAAGCCGGCGATAATTAACTTCTTATTTAAAGTTCCGTTGTTCAAAATTTTTACTTCCTGCAATCTCCCGGATTTTCCTCGCTTCTTATTTTCCACCAGTCCAGCTTTTTTCAAAGCTTCCCAATCCACCCTGTCTCCATTCTTAAAATTTTTCTCAAGCTCGCTTGTCTTTACGATAATATTTTCCAAATAAACCGAAGAAAAACCTCCCAATTTCGGGAATCTCTTAACCCAGGATGAACGTCCTTTTTCCGTAAGATTAGTGCCGCCGGTCCCTGATCGCGCCTTCTGACCTTTCATCCCCCGGCCGCTGTAAGTTCCTCTTTTTCCGCCCCGGCCCACCCTCTTTCTTTTCTTAAATTTATTTTTTGGCCTCAATTCGTGAATTTGCATCTTTTTTAAAATTAACTCTTACTTTCCGCTCTTTTAACTGTCCTAAACATTTCAGGGCCGCGGCCGCGTTATTTATCTTGCCTCCCCCGCCTAAAATCTTTGCCGATAAATCGTGAATTCCGGAAAGTTCAATAATCTGCCTTACCGCTCCTCCCACCACGATTCCTCGTCCTTTTCTAGCCGGTTTTAAAAGCACCTTGGCGCTCTTAAACTTGGCTCTGACAGGATGAGCAATAGTATCTCCGTGAATGTTCACGAAAATTAACGTCTTTTTTGCCTTGTTAAAAGCCTTGGAAATCGCGTCACTCACGTCCGCCCCTTTGGCTGTCGCCATTCCAACCTTGCCTTTTTTATTTCCAATAGCCACCGTGGCCCGGAATCGAAAACGCCGGCCGCCTCTCACCACCCGGGTTACTCGCGCCAAATCCAGTAATTTCTGTTCATATTCTCTT
>JAHKAQ010000012.1 GCA_018825765.1 Patescibacteria group bacterium | reverse complement strand
ACTTGCGATCAGCTGCAGTCTTAAGCTTTTATCGTCCAAGATAGCGCGCATCAGCCAGTAAAACAGGCTATAATCAGCCCGGGAAGTAGTAATGACACATATTTTTCTTCGCGCTCGCTTCATGAAGAATTATTAGTTCTTAACCTTTTTCGCCGGAATCCCCAGATAAGTGCCTGCGGTTGGACAATTTTTTACCACCACCGCTCCGGAACCTATTAAACAATTTTTGGCGATATTTAAAACTTGATTCACCACGGCCCCGGCTCCGATAAAAGAATTATCGCCGACCATTGCTTCTCCGCATAAAATAGCGCCCGGAGCCACTGACACATTTTCCCCTAATTTACAGTCATGTTCAATAATGCTCCCGGTGTTTATTATACCCAGCGCCTGAATTTTAACTCCGCAATTTATAACGGCCTTATCGCCCACAACCGTTCCCGGTCCCAATAAAACTTCCTTGTTAACGCTGGCCTGGGGCGAAACGATTGCGGGAAATTCAAACCCCAAAGCCTTAAGCCGGTTATAAATTTTAAGCCTGAAATCGCCTAAGTCCACCTTTCCTATGCCTATGATGGCTTGGCAATTCCGGTGTTTTTTCTTTAAAGATTTTAATATTTTATCCCGGCCTAAATATTTTATTCCTTTCATATTTCTTTTCTTTGCCAAATCCACGTAGCCAAGCACCTGATATTTTTCAAGTTTTTCAATAATGCTTATTATAACCCGGGCGTGGCCGCCGCCGCCGATAATCACCAAAGGAACCTTTTTTTTATTCATAGGTAATATTATATTTTCTAACCAGCCTTTCGATCCGCTCTAAATCCTCAAAATCCCTTTTCTTAAAAAAAGCAAAAACTCTCTTTATTCTTGCTCTTTTTTTTACCGTTTCCCGGTCTTTATCTTTTAAAAAATGATGATAAAAAAAATAAGCCCTGGCCATCTGTTTTATCGCCGCCTCCTTTAAATAATTTTTCAGATAATTCATGGAAATGATCTTACTAAAAAAAGTCATAGTTTTTTTAAAACCAAATTTTTGAAGCCTGCTGTATTCTTTGTGGGACTTCAGGATAAACCTTCGGGATTGGTAAAAAGTTAAGCAGGTCTTTTTTTCTAGAAATTTTGCGACTATGTTTATAAACTTATAGAAATCAGCCCTGAACTCTTTTCTCTTTGCCAGCTCCCATGTCTCCAGGTAATGAGCCGGATTTGAAGTTAATCGGCTCACGTTTTTTTTCCTGGGAATTTTTTCCCTCGAAGCGTAAAAAATATTTAACACCCTGTGCCGGCCCGCGACAATCGTCATAACGCCCATCATCAATTCATGAAGATTATAATTCTTTATTTTATTTTTTACGATTATTTTAAAAATATTTCTTAAATTTTTTGTTCTGTGCACCGCGTATAAAAGCTGCATATATTTTTTAAAAAAAGCCCTAACGCGCGAACAGGGAAATTTTTGCCTGATGTTTGTATTTCGAATATACCGGTAGCTGGGGTTAAAGGCTATCTTGCCTTTATTATTTATAAAAGAAACAAAATGCCCTTGAGCCGAAACATATCTCGGATTTTTTTCAAGAAATTGGACGCAATTCAAAATACCTCGGGGATTCACGAAATCATCCTCGCTGCAGATAACAGAATACCTGGTATTTATTTTTTTAAGAGCCAGGCATACTTTTTTAGCCAGGCTGGAGCCGGAAGAATTCCTTAGATAATGATATGCCACTCTTTTGAATCGCCCTCTGTTTTTAAAAATCTCCTCACTGGAATCAATAACAATTATTTTTAAATCAGTTCCAGAATAATAATCCAGGGTTCTGGTTAAGTGTTTTGGCCGGTTGTGAGCCGGAATAATAACAGTAATTTTTTTCAAATCAGCGGCTGCTTGAGAATTCATTGATATGCTTAATAATGCATTTTAACTGCTTTCTTCCCAGTCCCGGATGAATTCCAACCCAGAAAGAATTATGCATAATTCTATCAGTATTATCTAAATTGTCGATTATTCTGTAATCTTTTCCTTTTTTTAAGGATGAAAAAACAGGCTGTTTTACCAGATTACCGGCAAAAAGATTTCTGGTTTGAATATTATTTTTTTCAAGGTATTCCACAATTTCATTTCGGGAAAAACTCTGGTTATCTTTTAAGGTAATTAAAAAACCAAACCAGGAAGGCTCACTATTTAAAGTAGCTTGAGGCAAAATGAAATAGTTTTCTAAGTCTTTTAAACCTTCGTATAAATAATGCCAATTAGCACGACGTTTTTTAATAAATT
>JAHKAQ010000124.1 GCA_018825765.1 Patescibacteria group bacterium | reverse complement strand
GTGTTTTCTCCGCTCCGCTACGAAAACAGATTTTATGATTTGCTCTTGACAAAATGGGGGGGGGTATTGATAAGATGTGGGTGGCTACCATAGTGGTAGTCAAATCGTTCATTCAAAACCGAAAGGAGGTACAAAGATGGACGTTCATACGACAACCGTCAAAGGCGATGGATTCGCCATACCACGTGCAGAGGACTTCGCGCTCATCTACGGTGATATCGGCAAGAAGCCGATCAATATCTCGATGAAGCGTTGCTCCTGCGTCTGCCACAACCCGTGCGCCTGCAAGTGCAACTGTGGATCGTGTACATCATGCGCGCCACGGCCAACTGGCAAGTGCCCGTGGTGAACGACCGAGCCGTACGGCAAGCGGAAGGCTGTCGCGATACAGTCTTCCGCTTTTTCTTTCAACACGAAAACTGAAAGGAGTAAGTCATGGAAAAAGATTATCGCTGGACAACGTTTACCCATGTCTTTGAAAATGGGTCAGTATGCGCTCTCTACAATTCACTCAAACTCAAACCGATATTTGTAGAGTCCGAGATGGTTGAAGTAATTAAGCGCTTTGGCAATGGTGCAACACTTTCCGAAATCATTACAGATACTTCACCAGAGCAAGGCAATAAACTCGAACGACTTCTTCCCGCCCTTGACGATGCGAAAATCTTGGTGGATGCCGAGGGAACGGATGACGAAATCATTCAGTTCTTCCGCGATCATCACACCGGACATCCTTATGTGTCAATCGCTTACTTCATCTTAACCGACGCATGCAATTTCGGCTGCAAATACTGCTTTGTGGAAAGCCGTATGCCTAAAGGATATCGCTTCCGCATGATGAGCACAGAAACAGTCGAAAAGGGACTGGATTTTTTCTGTCGCTTGATCAGACTTAAACCGGAATTCTTTGAAGAAGAAAAAACAATCGTTATTTATGGTGGCGAACCACTTATGAATAACGATGCCTTTATTTCTCTCCTCAAGGGTATTCAGGAACGCAAGCAAGACGGACGTTTGCCAAAGAAAACTGAAATCAGCATGGTGACGAATGCCGCATTGGTTACGTCAGAGACTGCACGGCTTCTTGCGGATCACAAGGTGAATGTGGCCGTTTCCATTGATGGTGACGAAGCGGCAACCAATTCGGCGCGGCAGTACAAAGATGGTAAACTGGTTTTCGCAGACGTAGTCCACGGATTCAATATTCTGCGGGAAGCAGGGACGAATGTTGGTGTTTCTTGCACTTTGAGTCAAAGAAGTGTAGATGATTTTGACTCAACCATGGAAACCATTCTTGAACGTTTGAAGGTAGATAGCCTCGGCTTTAACATCGTGCTTTCTGGCAACGACTACGAAGTTTCAGGGGATTACGATGAAAAAGCGGCCCGGGCCATCATCAAGGCTTTCGAAACGTTTCGCAAAAGAAATGTTTTCGAGGATCGCATAATGCGCAAAGTTGACTCCTTTGTAAAAAGTGAACTCTACGCATTTGACTGTGGCGCAGCCGGCGGTGGACAAATCGTAATCGCACCTGACGGTCAAGTGGGCATTTGCCACGGTTATCTTGGCAGCCGCAAGCACTTTGCGACAACTATTGATGATGCAACATTTAATCCGCAGAATGATTCGGTATTCATGGAATGGTCTCGTCGCTCACCGCTCAATATGGACATTTGTCGAGAATGTCCTGCTCTCGGTATTTGTGGCGGCGGGTGCCCTCTGAATGCTGACTTTGAAGAAGGAAGTATTTGGGGGTTGGACAAGAGATTCTGTACTCACTGCAAAACAACCCTTGATTGGCTTATCTGGGATTTGTACAACCAGATGACCACCAAAACGAGCAGTGTAACAGAAAAGACGACACCATGAAACGGCCATCCGTGAATTGGATTAAGCGCTATTATGGAAGCGACCATTACTTTCTCTGGTATTCACAACAAGGATACTTTGATAAAACACGGGAAGAGGTCGACTTCATAGTAAGCCAAACCGTTCGCAGTGGATGCATACTCGATGTCGGCTGTGGTCAAGGTCGCCACTGCCTTGAATTCACTAAACGAGGATTTGAGGCAGTCGGAATCGACACGTCCCAAAAGTTAATTCGCCAAGCAAGGCAAGCTGGAAAAGGGTTGCCAGCTCGTTTCATCTTAGATGATGCTCGTAAGATGAGCAAAGTCAAAGGATGTTTTGATCTCGCAGTTTTACTCTTTTCCAGTTTTGGGCTCCATTCACACGCAGACAACTACTTGGTCATCCGCGAAACGTATGCGCGCCTTAAAATCGGCGGCTATCTGTTTATCGACATGGACAATGTCCATGAGATTAAAAGATATGTTGCCAAAGCTGGAGGCGTATACACAAACGGGGACTTTACCGAACGGATTGTTTTTAATCCCGCGACCAACATGGTCCGATGGAATGAAAGTTGGCGAGGACAAGTGTATAGTGGCAGGTATCAGCTATACACTAGCGAGCAACTCTCGCGCATACTGGAGGGGGCAGGACTACAAGTAAAGCGCTTGTTCGGCTCGTTCCAAGGAGAAGAATACTCAACTAAATCGCGACGCCTTATCATCGTTGCGGTCAAACCATAGGCAATCGTAAAAATAAATGCGATTGCTTTTTTTCTTTATTTTTGGTATAAAATAAGCATGAGAATGCCTAAACTTAAATTTAAATTTGATTCAAAACTCGATTTTGAAATTGTGTGGGATTTTTACAATAACCCTAAATACGCGGGTGTTGATTTTTGGGAAAAAGGAGCATTACGGCATCATGATAAACTTAAAGCTATCGAAAAAAAAACCAAAAAGAAATTTTTTTTATCTAATTATGCCAAATCACTTTATAAACAACATAAGAATGAATTTGAACATAGAAAAAAGGAAATTGAGATATTATATAAAAAGAAGGAACAAAAATTTTTTAACGAGACTGAAAAAATTTTCAAGAACCATCCTTGGCCTAAAGGAAAATATATTGCTTATTTATCAATCTTTGATTTTTGTCCAAGGTTTTTAGATGATAAAACTTTTTTTGTTTTTATGTATGACGATGATAATAATATATTAATGACGATTTTTCACGAAATGCTTCATTTTATTTTTTACGATTACTGCTTAACAAAATACTCAAGAATATTCAAAAATCTAAGCACAGAGAGAGGTCAATTTTGGGAAATTGCTGAAATATTTAACGCAGTAGTACAACAAACACCTGTTTTTTCAAAATTACACGGGTCAATAAACGATATTGGATATCCAGAACTTAAATTAAAAGCTAAAAAAGCTAAAAAAGCATGGGATGGCAATATTAATAACTGGATTACAACATTTGGAATAAGTTATATAAAAAAATTTTGATAAGGAGTTTTGAATTTTGGGCATTCACCCCCAGCCCCTCTGCCCCTACGCCAAGACAAAAATAAAATTTGTTCATTACAGAAAAGTGG
>JAHKAQ010000084.1 GCA_018825765.1 Patescibacteria group bacterium | reverse complement strand
GACCCGTTCGACCACTCCGGCACCTCTCCCTTCTTATTCATATTTAAAAAATTTATTCAAAGACTCGCGCCGTAAAGCCCGCCTCGGTTGACTCCAGCCCTTAAACCGCCCAAAGCTTGATCTCAAAACCCTGATAACCCTCCAACCTGTTTCTTGTCTCTCCCGTCAAACTCCCAAATAATCCCTGAAAAGCCAACCACTTTGCCCCGGCTGATTTTTATGCCGTCTTTTTCCAGAAGCTTTATCTTCTTTTTTATGTTTTTCTTTTGAGAACCGGCGTAGCCGCCCAGCCTGCCGTCGCTTTTTATCACTTTGTAACAGGGATAAAGATCCGGCCGCGCGTTGTTTTTTAAAATCCAGCCGGCCTGCCTCGGCCCCACGCCGGCCTTCTCCCCGATTATTTTGTAAGTCGTCACTCTGCCTTTGGGTATCAGGCGAAGCAGCCTTAAAAGCCGCCAATTTTTCTCCAGTCTCATTTTATAATTTTGTCCACTATGCCGTATTTTTTAGCGTCGTCCGCGCCCATGTAAAAATTCCGGTCCGTGTCTTTTTCAATTCTCGCAAGCTTCTGGCCGGTTCGCGCCGCCAAAATCCGGTTTATTTTATCTTTTGTCTTTACAATATGCTTGGCTGATATTTCAATGTCTGAAGCCTGCCCCTCGGCGCCGCCCATCACCTGATGCAGCATTATTTCCGAATTAGGCAGAGCCAGGCGTTTGGATTTAGCGCCCGAAGCCAGAAGCACGGCCGCCATGCTGGCCGCCATGCCCACGCAAATCGTGGACACGTCGCACTTAACGTAATTCATAGTGTCGTAAATCGCCAGTCCGGCCGTAACGCTTCCGCCCGGCGAGTTAATGTAAAACCGAATATCCTCTTCTTTGTTTTGGCTTTCCAGAAACAAAAACTGGGCGATTACCGTATTAGCCAAAATATCATTTATCGGCCCGCTGATAAAAATAATTCTCTCTTTCAGGAGCCGGGAATAAATATCATAAGCCCGCTCGCCGAATTGAGATTTTTCAATTACCGTTGGTATTAAAGTCATAAAAAAAATTTAATGCTAAAATCCTCCTAGTTTGCTTCCAGAATTTCTTTTTTCAGCCATTCCAGCACCTTGTCATTCACGATAAGACCCTTGGCGTAGTTTCTGGCCCGCTCCTGATCCACATTTTTTATCGAGCTTCGCTGATCCAGTTGACTTAGAAGCTTTTGCGTTCTTGCCTCAATTTCTTCATTTCCGGCCTTTATTTTCTCCCGGTTCGCGATTTCTCGAATAGCCAAACCTGCTTTGATTCTTTTTTTCGCGTCCTGATCCCAGGATTGCACCAACTCCTCTTTGGTTTTTTTAACCTGATTCAGGTATTTTTCCATTTCAAGTCCCATTTGTCTCACCTTTACCTCAAGTTCAGCCAGCATCTTTTGCTTCTCGTCCTCAATCATTATCTTGGGAATTTCCCCCCGGGTATTTTCCACTATTTTTGCCAGCGCCTTATCCAGCGCCGCGTTTATCTCCCTGGTTTTCTTTTCCGCTTTCAGGTTTTTTTCCATGGCTTTTTTAAAATCACCCAAATCTTTAAACCGGCCCAAAGATCGGGCGAAATCATCGTTTAATTCAGGCAGTTCCTGCTTTTGCACCAGTTTCATGGTTACTTCAAACTCTCCTTTTTTCCCCTGTATTTTTTGGTCGTAATATTTTTTGGGAAAAACAAGTTCAAATTTTTTCTTCTCGTCTCTTTTCATGCCGATAAGTTTTTCCTCAAAGCCTGGAATAAACTTGCCTTCTCCAATTACAATCGGGTGATTCGTGCTTGATCCGCCCTCATAAGGAGCCTTGCCCATAAACAGTTTAAAATCCACTTCCGCCCGATCTCCTTTTCTCGCTTCGCGATTCACCGTGATTAACTTGGCACGCATCAGGCGAAGCTGTTTTATAGCTTGTTCAAGCTCTTCAGGCGCGACTTTTATTTTATCTATTTCAGCCTTTTTTATGCCCATTTTCCTGACATCCCCCAGCGTTATTTTAGGAAAAACCGCCACTCGCGCCGTGTACAAAAAGTCATTATCTTCTCCGAATTTTTCAACTTCAATTTTCGGCGGCCCCAGCGCTTCAATTTTATTATCCACCAGCGCCTCGATATAAGTTTCTTTTACCAAAAGATCCAGCGCGCTCTCCAGGAGCTTCTGTTTGCCAGTCTGGCGCTCAACCGCTTCTCTAGGGGCTTTACCCGGCCGAAATCCCGCGACGGTGTTTTTTTTGGAATAATCACTGGCCGCCCGGTCCAGATATTTGCCGATTTTCTCTTTAGGCACCTTAATTTTTAGCTCCACCTCGGATTTAGGCAATTTTTTAACTGTTGCTTGATTCATTGATTACTTTAATTTTTTCTCGAATTCCGGCACCAGCTGCTTTTTCCTCGAAACAACCCCCAAAAGACGCATTATTCCGTCCTTGACCGGATATTTTTTAAAAACCTTTATCGCTGCTTGTTCTTCCGGCTCGCCGATCAGGATCAGATCCGTATTATTGTTCACAATATCGACCAGCCCGAAGAAGACCAAATCAATTCTTGATTTCCTTTTATGCTCGCTTAGGGCTTTTCTTATCTCCCTTTCTCTTTGCAAAGCCATTTTCGGATTTACCGTTTCCAAAACCCCGATTCCGGTCTTGAATTTAGCGAACTTAAACTCCTTATAGTCCATGGTAATGAGTTTATTCGCGCTAATGCCGCTCAAATCAGATTTTGCCTCAAACATTTCCCGCGCCAGCTTCTCTATGTTTATTCCATGTTTACGCGCCAGCTCCCGCGCCAGCTTCTCGTCTTCTTCCGTGGTAGTGGGGGAGGAGAATTTCAAAGTATCCGACACAATACCGGAAACCAAAAGCCCGGCTGTTTTTTTATCCGGCTCCGCGCCATAATCTCTATACATTTTGCCAACAATCGTGCAGGAGCTTCCCACCGGCTCAACCCTAAAGATAACCGGATATTCTTTGGAAAAACACATGTTCAATTTATGATGATCCACCAGTCCCTCGATTACCAGTCCAGAAAAAGCCGCCGGCGACTGCTCCTTCTCGTTGAAATCCACCAGAAAAACCGGCTGTTTCTTTGATAGCGCAACCTTTTGCGGTTTTTTTAGGTTGAACCTGTTTAATACATATTCAGTTTCCCGGTTCAGCGAACCAAAAACCGCCGCCCTGGCCTGGTAAATTTTTTTTCGACCAAAGAGCTCGGCCAAAGCCATAGACGCCGCAACAGAATCAGTATCCTGGTTTTTATGAGAAATTATTATCACCTTTTTCATGATCTTTTTTAAAAGTTATTCTTCTTTATCTTTTTTAGGAGTCTTGGGTTTAGTCTTAGTCGTTTTAGCCGTTGCCTTAGCTTTCTTTTTCTTGGCCTTAGCTTTCTTTTTTCCTTTTACTTTTTTCTCCTCTTCGGCCGGCTTTTTCTGCTGCATATAGATATTGGCCACATTGTTGTGCATCTTGGCATAATCCGGTTTGATGCGCAGTACCTTTTCATAGACGTCCAGGGCCTTGTCAT
>JAHKAQ010000083.1 GCA_018825765.1 Patescibacteria group bacterium | reverse complement strand
TTATTAAAACGAGCGGAAGCTTAAGCGGTTTTTGGGTGATTTCTCGGGCTGTTTCTCCCCTGCCCCGGGTTATTATCACGCCAGGAAGCAGAGACGCGGCTTCACTGGAAAAGCGAGCTAGAATTTTTAATTGTTCTTGTTTTGAAAGCTTAAGAGAAAATAGTTTATCAAAAGCGATAATTACGGCCGCGGTGTCAGCGCTTGAACCACCCAGGCCTCCGGCTAGCGGGATGTTTTTTTCCAGGTGAATTTTTATGGAAGCGGGAATCTTATTTTTTGGCAGGCGGCTTGTGATAAATTGAGCCGCTTTGTAGCAGTTATTTTTTTTCTCGCGGGCAAGCAGTTTGTTGTTTGTGGTTATAATGATCTTAGGTTCAGGAGGAGCGGTGGTTGTGTTTTTTTTAGGGAAAACAAGTTTAACTTTGATGAGATCGAATAAGGGAATAGGAGTGATTATGGAGCGAATTTCATGAAAGCTGTCTTTTCTTTTTTTAAGGACTTCCAGGGTAAGGTTTATTTTGGCCCAGGCCTTGAGACTAATCTGGTTTGGTTTTTGAGAGATGATTTGGGGCATAGAGTCAGGTGATTTTAGAAAAAACAACAAGGGCCGTGGCCATTATCCCCTGCCCTTGGCCAAAACTGGTAAGACCTTCACCTGAAGTGAAGGTTAAGCCTATGTTTTCTTTGGGGATTTGAAGCAGCCGGGCCAGCCGGGCTTTAATGGCTTTTGAATCCGGTTCGAGTTTTGGTTTCCTAGCTTCGATAGAGATGCTCGCGCTTATGGCTTTATATTTTTTTTTGGCCGCGGCTTTTTGGACGTGTTTTAAGTATTGGGCGCTGTTGTTTGTTCCTTTTTTTAGGCACATAGGGTCGGAATAGACGGCGATTGATCCTTTTTGAGCCGCGATATCAAAGGCGTTGCAAATGGCGTGAAGAATTACATCACAGTCGCTGTTTCCTTTAAGTCCGGGCGCGTTTTTGATAATAACCCCGCCCAATACCAGCGGTTTGGGTTGAGCAGTGAAGGCGTGGGAATCTTGGCCAAGGCCGATTTTAAACATTAGAAAATAAAAATGATTAGCAGAGAGAATCAAGCAATTGCCTGGTTTGCTCTTTTACCTTTTTGTCTGTTTCCAGGATACATGATAAGTTCGGGTTTTTAACTTGTTTATTTTTTTTGATAATTTTTTTTATCACGTTCGCGATATCAAGATATTTTATTTTTCCCTGTAAAAAGTATTGAACGGCTGTTTCATTGGCCGCGTTCAGGGCGGCCGGCAGAGTTCCGCCCAGGCGGCCGGCTTTATAGGCCAGATTCAGGCAGGGGAATTTTTTAAAGTCGGGTTTTTCAAAAGTCATCTGATTTAATTGATTGACGCTGGTTTTTCTTGAGAGGTCCAGGCGCGGGATTTTTTTGTTTTTAAGCCTTTGGGGAAAAGAAAAAGCGAGCTGAATAGGGATACTCATGGAAGGCTGGCTGATTTGGGCCTTTAAGGAGCCATCCCTGAATTCAACCATAGAATGGACAAGGCTTTGAGGATGAACCACTACTTTTATATTCTCATACGGCAGGCCAAAAAGCCAGTGGGCTTCAATCACTTCCAGGCCTTTATTCATGAGAGTCGCGGAGTCAATGGTAATTTTTCCGCCCATTTTCCAGCTGGGGTGATTGAGTGCCTGCTTTAGGGTGACTTTTTTTAGCCGGCTGGGCGGTGTTTTTCGAAACGGCCCGCCACTGCAGGTTAGAATAAGGTTTTTGATATTTTGGGGATTTTCTCCCACAAGGCACTGGAAAATAGCCGAATGTTCCGAGTCAACCGGGATAATTTTTGCGTTATATTTTTTCGCGGCCGGCATGATTATTTGACCGGCGGCCACCAGGGTTTCTTTATTGGCGAGAGCGATGGTTTTTGATTTTTTTATGGCTTCAAAGGTAGGAACAATGCCGATTGAGCCTACAACTGAAGTCAGGATAATGTCTGCTGTGTTGAGAGTAGCGATTTTTACAAGGCCGGGAAGGCCGGTGTAGATTTTTATTCTGGAGTATCGGCGGTCCAGGGTTTTTATTTTTCGGGTTAATTCCCGGGCCGAAACTTTATTCATCATGGCCACGGCCTGGGGATGGAAAGTTTTTATTTGAGCCAACATGGCTTGCGTGTTGGTGTTGGCCGTAAGCCCGATAATCTTAAATTTACTGGGATGTTGTTTTATTATTTGAAGCGCTTGGGTGCCGACTGATCCGGTGGAGCCAAGAATGGCTATTTTTTTCATATTAGTGAAAAATTATTAAAGTTGACGCATCTCTTTTCTTGTTTGTTTGAATTGAGGGATTGTTTTGGCGACTAACTGCCAGAATTTTGGGGAATGATTCAGTTGTTCTAAATGGCAGAGTTCATGGACTATGAGATAATCAAGGTGTTTTTGGCCAAGAAAGACAACGCGCCAGTTAAAATTAAGATTTTTTTTGGCTGAACAACTGCCCCAACGGCTTTTTTGATCGCGGATAAAGACGCGGTTTATCTGGAATTGATAATATTTATTAAAGTGGCGGATTTTTGCCAGAACCAGGCGGCGGGCGACGGATTTGGATTTTAGAAATTGATCGCGAGTTCCCTGCTCCAGCAGGCTTGGAGGGGTCCGGGTGACGCGGGACACGGTTCTTTGAATCCAATTCGACCGGCTTTGCATAAAGCCTTCAAGTTTACTGAGGCTGATAGAGTTTGGCAAGGTGGCGCTTATTTTTCCAGCGCTGTTTATGGAGATACTTAAATGGCGAGCCCGATAACTGCGCTTTAAAGTGTAGGGAATTTTTTTATTTTTTATCAGGATTATTTTTTTTTGTTTTTCCGGTCTATCAGGGCGTCTTTTTTTTTGGCCGGAAAATAATAAGAAATTAAGCGGCATAATTTTAGGGTTTTTTAAAAAATGTTTTAAGCAGGGGGTAGAAAATGTCTTTTTTGGGAGGAACCAGCAGGTCATTTTTGTTTGTTTTGTTGGTGAATCGTAAAAATTTTGCTCCCTGAATCAGGGCCATGGGAGTTTTCTGGTCGCTTTCGCCTATTACCAGAGTAGCGGCCGCGGCTAAGGCGTCAATAATGTTCGCTTGCGAGGACTTCAGGGGTTTTTTAAAGATGTCTTTTTCCCCGCGATAGTCTTTTAAGGGGTAAAGGCCAAAAAAGCCGATGGATATTCCCAGCACGCCGTAACGGAGAGGAGTGCTGTGGCTGTCTGTGATGATTACGGCTATCTTTGGGGTGTGAAATTTTTTTCTTAGATACTGGCAGATTTTTTTGGCCTGTTGGTAGGGTTTTTCAGGCCAGAGAATATAGTGGCCGCGGGCGTTGCTTTGGTCGATGCCGGCTGAAGGAATTAAGGTGTTGTTTTTGAGGGTAAGAATTACGTGTTGGCCTGGAGATTTTTTTCTGGAGATGAACAGATCGGCCTGTCTTTTTATTAGCTTGTCTTTGCTTTTTACTGAATCAACAGGCAAACAGCGGCCCTGATGAATGGAAATTATTTTAGAGGTAATAACCAAAACATCTCCTTTTACAAGCTTGGGGCAGAATTGATCAATTATTTTATATATATTATCCCGGGGAGGATTGATGATTCTGGTTTTTATAGGGGTTATTTTCATTTGAGATATTTTTTTTGTAATTCATTGACTGTTCCTTGTTCCACGAACTGGTCGCCGATACCCATGAGTTTAACCCGGGCGTTGATATTTTTTTTAGCTAATTGTTCCAGGACAGCACTGCCGAAACCGCCGGTGATCGCGTTTTCCTCGATTATTGTGGCCTGGCCGGTTTTTTTAATGAAAGCGATGATTTCGGGATCAATGGGCTTTATGAAGCGGGCGTTGATGATTGAGGGTTTTACTTTGCGGCGCCGGCCCAGTGTTATGGCCCGGCAGAGCTGATTGCCAACTGAAATAATGACTGTGTCTTTCCCGGTGTTTATTATTTGGGATTTTCCTTTTTTTAAGGCTGTTTTTTGAGGAACGCACCAGACTGGCAATTTTAAGGATTGTCCGGAGCCGCGAGGATAGCGGATAGCGACCGGTCGATTAAGTTTCAGGGCCAGTTCCAGCATGGCTTTAAGTTCTGGATTGTCTTTAGGCGCCATAATTATCAGATTGGGAATGGGGCGGAGCAGGCTTATGTCAAATACTCCATGATGGGTGGGGCCATCTTCGCCGGCCAGGCCGGCGCGGTCAATAGCGAAAATAACTGGTAAATTTTGCAGGCAGACGTCATGGATTATTTGATCGCAAGAGCGTTGAAGGAAGCTGGAATAAATGGCTACCACGGGTTTTTTTCCGGCCGCGGCCAGGCCGGCGGCGAAGGTTACGGCGTGCTGTTCGGTTATGCCCGTGTCATAAAATTGTTCAGGCAGTTCATTGGCAAAGTGATTTAAGCCTGTGCCGTCAGGCATGGCGCAGGTGATGGCGATGATTTTTTTGTTTTTTCGGCCTAACTGGAGAAGTTTTTGGCCAAAGCTTTGAGAAAAGGAAATCGGGTCTGAAGAATAGAGGCAGGCGCCGGTTTTTAAGGAAAAAGGCAGGACCCCGTGATATTTATCGGCTTGATTTTCGGCGAATTTATAGCCCATGCCTTTTTTAGTGCGGACATGAATCAGAACCGGGCCGTTAATCTTTCGCGCTCTTTTAAGAGCTTCAATGATTCGGGAAATATTGTGCCCATCCACCGGTCCTAAATAATTTATGCCTAATTTTTCAAATAAAAGTCCGGGAGTGCCCACTTCTTTAAAGGCTCGCTTAAGGGTTTGAAGGTTTATCAGGTTTTTTTTTGTTTTTGAGGTTTTATCTCTTGATAATAGGTAAATAGCTTTCTTGGCTCTTTTGTAGACTTGGGTTTCTTCGATTCTTTTAGTGTAGCGGGACAGGGCTCCGACATTGGGAGCGATAGACATTCGATTGTCGTTTAAAACTATGGTTACCGGAGTTTGCAGATAGCCAATCTGGTTTATGGCCTCCAGGGCGATGCCGCCGGTAAAAGCTCCATCCCCTATCACGGCTACAATCCGCGGGGTTTTTTGTTTGTTTTTTTTACGGGCTTCAGCCAGGCCCATGGCCGCGGAAATTGAAGTGCTGGCGTGGCCAGTGCCAAAAACATCATAAGGACTTTCCTCTCTTTTGGGAAATCCGCTAATACCGCCAAGTTGTCTTAATTGGCGGAATTTTTTTTGACGGCCGGTAAGGATTTTGTGCACATAGCTTTGATGGCCCACGTCCCAGATAATCTGGTCTTTAGGGCAGTCCAGGTGTTTGTGCAGAGCGATGGTAAGTTCTACCACGCCTAAATTTGAGGCTAGATGGCCGCCGGTTTTTGAAATATTTTTCAAAATAAAACGACGAATTTCCTGGCAAAGTTCAGGTAATTTGGAATCAGGGATTTTTTTTAAATCTTTTGGGGTTTTTATTCTTTGGAGCATGACAGTTTTTAAGCGTGAGATTTTAACAGAGCTTGAGCGATGATAAGGTCCTGGGGATAGGTAATCTTAAAGTTAGGTCCGCTTGAAGGAATGATTTTAGCCGGATATTTTATGCGTTGAATGAGCTCTAATTCGTCAGTTCCCAGGTAATTTTCTTTTTTTGCTTTTTTATGGGCCTTTTTTAAAATTTTAAAGGCGGCGCCCTGGGGAGTTTGCATGCACCAGATGATTTCGCGGTTTAATTTTTTAATTGGTTCTAATTTTTTGTTGATTATCCTTAAAGTGTCAGGACAGGGCTTAGCCACGGCCGCGGCCTGGTTTCTTTTTATAACTTTAAGACAGGCTAAAATGTCTCCGGGGCTTACGAAAATATTGGCCGCGTTATGAACCAGAACCGGAGAATTAGGATTGGTTTTTATTTTATTCAGGTATTCCAGGCCGGTTTTGACTGAAAATTGCCGTTCTTGGCCGCCGGGGATTATATCTATGATTTTTCCTTGTTGTTTTTTAGTTAATTGTTTTTTTACCAGCTGGAAGAATTTTTTAAGGTGAGATTTGGGCGCCATGATTAAAATTCGATCAATACTACTTTGGGGTTTTAAAAAAGATTTAAGGCAATGAATAAAAATCGGCCTTTTATTAAGCGAAATCAAAGCTTTGGGAATTTTTCGTTTTAGGCGTTTGCCGCTTCCGGCCGCGCAAATAATAGCGATATTCATAAGGATTAACTTCTTATTCTCTGCTCATAAAGGATAAGTTCCAGTTTTTGAGCGTTTCTCTTGGCCTGGTCGAATTTGGTGCGAAGATAGCCGGAAAGATTTAATTTTAGTAATTGCTCTACGATCTGGTTGATAGTAAGGGAATATTTTTTAATTTCCTGGTTGTTATTTTTTTTTGCGCGCCTGATTGCCTTTCTGGTTAATTCTCCGGTAAAATCGCAAAGTCCGCCGATAAGAATATCAGAGTCATGGGATAATTGCTTGAGATCAGTGGGATCTAGTGAGACTGAATTTTTTGTTTGAAAATTAAAAAATAATAAAGCCTCGGTTAATTCTTCAAAGGCTTCGCGCATAAAACCTTCAAATTTTAACTTGGGGGTTTTGGGGAGCAGGGCCAGAAGTTGATTAAGCATTTTTTTGTTTTCTTTGAGCAGTTTTTCGGCTTGCTGGTTATCTTCGTAATGCAGGCGGCTGATAGTCATTTTTGAGTTCTTTTGAATGGATCGCGCCAGGATAAAGGCTGATTCTCTATGCTTTTCGTATTTTTGATTTTTTAAAATAATAGAGTTTAGGAGCTTTTGCATGTTTTTAATTTTTTAATAATTTGTTTTATTATATTTTGGGGCGTGGAGGCGCCAGTGCTTATTCCCACAACGTCTTTAGCGTTAAACCATTGTTTCTTAATTTGGGCGGCTTTGTCAACAAAAAAGGCGCGGGAATTGTTTTTTTTACATATTTGGAAGAGCCGGTTTGAATTGGCGCTGATTGGGGAGCCTATAACAAGCATGACGTCAGCTTTTTTAGCTAATTTTTTGGCTTGATTCTGGCGAATGTGGGTGGCTGGACAAATTGTGTTAAAAACTTGAACCCCGGGAGTCTTAGCGCTAAGAATTTCTTTTATTCTTTTCAAGTGATCAATGTTCTGGGTTGTTTGGGAAATTAGGCTTAATCGCTGATTTTTGGCGATTTTTGTATTTAGAAAAGTTTGTAATTCTTTTATATTTGAGAAGACAAGACCCTGATTGTTGACGGCCTGGTTAATGGCTTTTACTTCAGGGTGGCTTTTATCCCCAAAAATGAGAATAGTTTTTGATTGTTTTTTTAAGAGACGGGCCTTAGCCATGACTTGTGAAACTTTGGGACAGGTCGTGTTGATGATCTTTATCTTTTTGGATTTTAAAAGGGCGGTAATTTTAGGGTCAAATCCGTGGCTTGGAATAATGACAGTGCCTTTTTTTATTCCATAAGGATTAGATATGGTCTTTATCCCCCATTTTTTGAGCCGGCGAATGATGTGAGTATTGTGAACCAGCCGGCCTAAGATGTATACGGGTTTTTGGGTTCGGGCGTAATTGTTTTTTATGAGATCATAGGCTCTTTGGACGCCGGCGCAGAAGCCGGCGGGTCGGCTGAGGATTATTTTCATCGCTTACTTTCAATAATGTAGTTGGCGCTTTCCAGGAAAAAGTCGCGCGCCAGGCCGGATATTTCGGAATTAAGAATAATTTCCTTGGCTCTTACTGATAAGTTGTTAGCCAGGCTTTCGCAGTAAGAAAGAGCGCCGGTTTTTTGGGCGATTTGTCCAAAGCGCTTGATGTTGCGCGCGGTTATTTTTTTATTACCCAGGATTGATTTTATTAGTTTTTTTTCCGGATTACTGGCTTTTTCAAGTGTTTTTATTAGTAATAAAGTTTTCTTGCCTTCTCTTAGATCAGAGCCAATATCTTTGCCGATTTGATTGGGATTGCCGTAGATTCCTAAAAGATCGTCGTTTATTTGAAAAGCGACTCCAAGTAATATCGAATATTCTTTAAGGGCGTTAATAATCGTTTGATTGGCGCCGGCCAGGATGCTGCCGATTGTGAGCGGACCTTCAATAGTGTATTTCGCTGTTTTGTATTTATAAATTTTAATAGCCTTTTTACTGTCGATGTTTTTTTTCGAGGCCTGGTTGATGATTTCCATAATTTCTCCGGCGTAAGTATGGTCCAGGGTTTTTTGGAAATATTCAATGGCTTTTATTTTTAGTTTATCGTCAAAGTCGCTTTGACAGAGGATTTGATTGGCCATGGTATAGGCAGTATCGCCGCAAAGCATGGCCAGGGAACGGCCTAGATTTTCTGATTCTTGCAGTTTTAAGTGTTGGAATAATTTTTGGTATCGGCGGTGAAGGGTGGGATTGCCTCTTCTTACTTCGTCGTTGTCGATGATATCATCGTGGATAATTAAAAAGCTATGGACCAGCTCCATTGACAAAGAGGCGTTAAGAATAGCGTTTGTTTTTCGTCCGCCGCCGGCCAGATAGCCATAATACATAAGGGCGGCTCGCACCCGCTTGCCCCCGCTAAGAGTAAATTCAGCCACCATTTTGGTAGCCTCCCTGAATGTTTGGTCTAATTCGGCCGCTTTTTGTATTTCTTTTTGGAAATACAGCTTTAGCCGCTGGTCAATGCGTTTTTTAAGGTTTTGCATGGTGGATTTAGCCGGCATAAGAAATAGTTAAGCTTATGATTTTATATTAAAGAAGATTCCTGGATCGGGCAAATCTATTGGATGGATGGTTTTAAAAAACGTTTTAATAGTGCTAGAATGCTATTTGATAATAGGAGAAAAATATACATGAAGTTTAAATTGCAAGCGAAGATTAAGCCGGCCGGAGATCAGCCAAGAGCGATAAAAGAGCTGGTCGGACTTATTCATAAGAATAAAAAATACCAGACTCTTTTAGGGGTAACCGGGTCAGGCAAGACTTTCACTGTGGCCAATGTAATCGCGAAGATACAGCGGCCGGTATTGGTGATAGCTCACAATAAAACGCTAGCCGCTCAACTAGTGCAGGAATTTCGTGATTTTTTCCCTAAAAACGCGGTAGAATATTTTGTCAGTTATTATGATTATTACCAGCCCGAAGCTTATATCCCGACTTCTGATACCTATATTGAAAAAGACGCTTCAATAAACGATGAAATTGACAGGATGCGAGGCTCGGCTACATCTTCTCTCGTGTCGAGGCGCGACGTGATTGTTGTTTGTTCGGTTTCCTGTATTTACGGCCTGGGAAATCCTATAAACTATAAGCAGTATATTTTGAAATTAGGAGCGGGACAGATTATGGAAAGGGATGATTTAGCGGGTCGATTGGTGGACATTGGATATTCCAGAAGTGAGGATATGAAGAATGGAACTTTTAGACTAAGAGGTTTAAGCGCTGAGATCGCCTCGCCTTTTGGCGAGGCGATTTACAGGATTGATTTCAGGGATGAAAAAATTCAAAAAATTCAGGAATTTGCAGGAGTATCAAGAGATAAAAGAGTTTGTCATGAAAATCTGGATATTTTTCCGGCCAGGCACTTTGTGGTTTCTCCCGGTGAGCTTGAGCGCTCTATTCCGCAAATCCTAAAAGAGATGCGGCGGCGGGTAAAGTATTTTTTAGGGAAGAAACTTTATCTGGAAGCGGAACGTTTGGAACGTCGGGTAACGCAGGATATGGTGATGCTAAGGGAAGTGGGTTATGTTTCAGGTATTGAGAATTATTCGCGTTATTTGACCGGCAGAGAGCCGGGAGAGGCTCCTTACACGCTGTTGGATTATTTTGGTGATAATTTTTTGACTGTTGTTGACGAATCACACGTTACCCTGCCCCAGCTTGGAGGAATGTTCGAGGGTGATTATTCAAGAAAGAAGAATTTAGTGAAATATGGTTTTCGCCTGCCGTCGGCTTTTGACAATCGTCCTTTGAGATTCGAGGAATTTACAAGAAAAACAGGTCAGATCATCTTTACTTCAGCTACTCCAGGGCAGACAGAAAGAAAAAAATCAGTAAAGGTAGTAGAGCAGATAATCCGTCCCACCGGACTTTTAGATCCGAAGTTGATAATAAGAAAGAGTAAGAATCAGATAAAGAACATAGTGGAAGAAATAAAAACAATGCCCAGAGAAGAAAGGGTTTTAATAACCACGTTGACTAAGAAAATGGCTGAAGAACTGGCTGATTATTTGAAAGAAAAAAAAATAAAAGCTTGTTATCTTCATTCAGGGGTGGAGACTTTGGACAGAATCAGGATTCTTAATAATTTACGCCGCGGGAAATATCAGGTACTGGTAGGGGTTAATTTATTGCGAGAAGGTTTGGATTTGCCCGAAGTGACGCTAGTTGGTATTCTTGACGCAGATAGCGAGGGATTTTTAAGAAATGAGACGTCTCTTATTCAAACCATGGGCCGGGCGGCTAGAAACGTAAAAGGAAGAGTGATTCTTTATTGTGAAAAAATTACCAGATCAATAGAAGCCGCGGCCAGAGAGACAGGTAGAAGAAGAAAAAAGCAAATGATGTATAACAAGAAGTATGGAATTACCCCCAAGACTATAAAAAAAGGAGTGCGTTCCATTGCCGGGAAGAAGAAAAAACAAAAAAATTATTTACCCCGTGAATACCAGAAAATGACAGAAATAACTGACATTCAAAGGCAGATAAAGGATATGGAAAAGGAAATGGAAAAAGCCGCGGATAATTTAGAATTTGAACGGGCGATAGCGATCAGAGACGAGTTGGGGATTTTAAAAAAAATATCCGGTTAAAGAATAAAGATGACTATAAAAGAGCTAATAGAGACAGCAAAAGCCAAGAACACGAATATTGACGAAGAAAAAATAGTAAAAGCCTATAACTTTGCTTTGTTAGCGCATAAGGGTCAAAAGAGAAAGACCGGCGAGGATTATATTCAACATCCTTTAATCACCGCTTACCGATTGGCGCAAACCGGCATGGGATCAAAAACTTTAATCGCCGCTTTATTGCATGACGTGCCAGAGGACACAAAATATACCCTGAAAGATATTCGTCGGGAATTTGGCAAAGAAGTGGAGTTTATTGTTTCTGGAATTACAAAATTGGGGAAAATAAAGTTAAGGGGCAGAAAACAGGAATATTACCTGGAAAATTTGCGTCGGATGTTTTTGGCCATGGCCGCGGATATTCGGACCGTGCTTATTAAACTATCAGATCGTTTTCACAACATGGAAACATTGGATGTTTTGCCGCCCAAAAAACAATATCGAATTTCAAAAGAGACTATGGAAATTTACGCGCCCATAGCTAACCGTCTGGGGATTGGTTGGATAAAAGGAGGCCTGGAAGATATGTCGTTTCAATACGTTTATCCAAAAATGTATAATGAGGTGGATAAAATGACCAAAGAAAAGTATCAGGAAAGAATGGCAGTGGTAAAAAAGTTTATTAAGGAATTAAAAAAAGTTCTAAAAAATGAGGGTATAGAAGTGTTGGATATTCATGGCCGGGCCAAACATTTGTATCGTCTTTACCTTAAATTAAAGCGGCACAGCATGAATATTGATGAGATATATGATCTGGTGGCGGTAAGGATTATAGTGCCGGAGATAAGAAATTGTTATGAGACCTTAGGGGTGATTCATAAGCATTATTTGCCGTTGATAAAAAGAATTAAGGATTATATTTCCCTGCCCAAGCCAAATGGTTATCGGTCGCTTCATACAACCGTATTCGCTCTGGGCGGTAAGCTGATAGAGGTCCAGATTAGGACTCCGCAAATGCACGAGGAAGCAGAATATGGTATCGCGGCTCACTGGCTTTATTCAGAAAAGAAAACTTTCGCCGAACTGATCGCCAATAAAAGGAAAAAAGAGCGTGATAATTTGAAAAGAATGAAAAGAGAATTGACCTGGGTGCGCCAGTTGCGAAAATGGCAGGAAATATCAGGCACGGATTCAGAGGAATTTTTTAAGAGTCTTCGGATTGATTTTTTGAACGACAGGATTTTCGCCTTTACCCCGGCGGGTGACGTAATTGATTTGCCTGAAGGCGCGACGCCTATTGATTTTGCTTATGAGGTTCATACTGAAGTAGGGCATTCGGCGATAGGCGCTAAGGCTGACGGATCACCGGTGCCGCTAGATTATATGATTCAAAACGGGGAAGTTATAGAAATTGTGGTTCAAAAAGGCAAGAAAACGCCGGATATTAAATGGCTTAATTTTATAAAGACAAGCAACGCCAGGATGAAAATAAAAGACGTTTTAAAAAAAGAGAAGAAATTTATTTTTTAATTTTGGTTTATCAGCTGGATAAAGCGATCGAGATCGTTTTCTCCGTAATAATCGATAATAATTTTCCCGCCCTTTTTTTTGGGCTTTATTTTTACCTTTAATCCAACGGCGTCGGAGATTATTTTTTCCCGCTGGCTGGTAATCGGATTGTTTGTTTGATTAGTGATTCTTCTTTTGTGCGGCCGGACCGAAACTTCCTGGGCGATCTCTTCTATATTTCTCACGGTAAGACTGTCTTTTAAGGTTTGCTTATATAGAGCCAGTTGAGCCTGAGGATTATCCAGGGCGGCAATTACTTTGGCGTGGCCTTCGTTTATTTTTCCTTCCATAAGTCCGTCTTGAATTTCCTGGGGCAGGGTAAGAAATCTCATTAGATTGGCAATGGAAGACCTGCCTTTTTTGACTTTTCTTGAAATTTCTTCCTGGGTTAGAGAGAATTCCTGCATGAGTTTTTGATAGGCTCGCGCTTCTTCAATGGGGTTTAAGTTTTCCCGCTGAATATTTTCAATAATGGCTAATTCCAGCTGGTTCTGCTGGTCGCTTTGTTTTATGATGGCGGGGATTCTTTCCAAGTTGATAATTTTCGCGGCCCGGTATCTTCTTTCGCCGGCGATAATTTCATATTCTTCCCGGCCTTTTTTTATGACTAGGATAGGCTGAAGAACGCCATACTCTTTTATGGATTCAGCCAGGGATTCCAGATTTTCTTTGTTGAATTTTCTTCTGGGCTGGTTGGCGTTAGGGGATATTTTTTTTATTTCCAGCTCAATGACGCTTTTTTGTTCCCCGGGCTGATGTTTGGAAGGGTGTTTTTTTTGTTTTAAGTCTTTTTTTATACTGTCTGGAATCAGGGCGGAGAGGCCTCTGCCCAACGCGTTAGATGACGCCATTTTTTTGTTTTAAATGCTAAATTATTGTTTTTCTAATTCGATAAGTTCCCGGGCCAGGTTGTGATAGGCCTTGGCTCCTTTAGAGAGGCTGGCGAATCCAAGAATGGATTTGCCAAAGCTGGGAGCTTCAGAAAGCCTGACGTTTCTGGGAATAATTGAAGAAAACACGCGGCCCGGGAAATTATCCTGAACTTCTTTTACGACCTGGCGGGCAAGCTTATTTCTTTTGTCATACATGGTGAGAATAGCCCCGATTATATCAAGGTTTGGCTTGAGATTTTTCCTTATAAGGGTGATGGTTTCAAGCAGGCGGCTAAGTCCTTCAAGCGCGTAGTATTCACATTGAACCGGGATCAGAAGTCCGTCTGAAGCGACCAGTCCGTTTATGGTTAAAAGATCAAGGCTGGGCGGGCTGTCAATAATTATGTAATCGTATTTGTTTTTTATGTTTTTTAATATTCTATGGAGCCAGAATTCTCTTTGTTTGGCGCGGGCAAGTTCTATGGAAGCGCCTGAAAGATCCGGAGAAGACGGGATTACGTCATAGCCCACGGAATTTATTTTGGTAATCGCCCGCTCTACGGGGACTTGTTTTATCATGGAGTCATAGATTCCAAATTGGATGTTATTTTTGTCTATACCCACTCCGCTGGTGGCGTTAGCTTGCGGATCAAGATCAACAAGAAGCACTAAACGGCCGGCTTCAGCTAAATATTGAGCCATGTTTATGGCGGTAGTTGTTTTTCCTACGCCGCCTTTTTGATTAACCAAAGAAATTATTTGACTCATTTTAACATTAAATATCCCCTGTTAACTAAGAGTTGATTTATTATAAAGGATATTAGAGTTTTAGGGAATGAGATTGAGATTTATTTTTTTATCAGAGTGTCTTTTTCTACTGCCTGGTCAAAGATTATTTGTTCTTTTGTTTGTTCTTTCAGGATCACTTTGAGATGAGGGTTATTCAGGCCGGCTTGTTTTTGGAAATACAGCTGATAATTGGAAGAATTGATGGTTGAAGGAAGTTTGTAGGAAAAACTGTAGGCTCTTTGGCTGTTGAGCGTCACGTAAACCAGATTACTGAATATTTTTTTATCTTTAGTGGTTTCGATCAACGCGGGGTCATTGGGGCTTGTGATTTCATTCAGAGCTCCCTGGTCAAATCCCTGGGCGCTTTCAAGCGTGGAATTAAGCGGCACGTAAAGCCTTGTGTAACCGTGGTAATTATCGGTCATGAAGTTTTTTTCCCGGCAATTATTAGCGTAGTCTATTGTGGTTTTGGCTTTTGGATTTTTGGGGTCGGAAAAATCAACCTGATAGGTGATTTTATGGCTTAGACAGCGATTGGTTTTTAGCGCGCCCAGATTAGAATCTACCAGGGCGAGATAGTCGTTATAAGAAGCGCCGGCAATTATGGCGCCGGCCCAGTTATTTTTTAGGGCGTAATTTTGCATGTCCTGGTTTTCAAAATAGAACTGAATATCTTTTTTTTGGAGCAGTTTTTGCAGGTCCTTTAGGAGGGAAAGTTGTTCCAATTTCCCGATTTGGGTAAGCCGGGAGGATAAAATGTCAAGCAGCTCTTTAAGAATGTCTTTTCTTTGGTGACGCGCAACTCCTCTTTTACTAAACCCCAATTCTACTTCATATTCCAGTTTTTCAATACAGTTTTCTTTAGTGAATTGTCCTTGTATATCAGGAAGCTCTATGGGGCCGGTTTTTTCAATGAGATAGGGCAGGATGTTGGTTGTTACGCCGATTACGCCGTCAATTTTATCATCTTTATGATCCGGGGAAAGATGATAAAGCTTTAGAGCGTTTTGACTGCTGGAGGAGAAATCAAAATACCAGTTAGAATCCCTCACGCCCCATTGATCAGTATGAAGATATTTTTTGATAAAATACGGCGGTTCAGGCGCGTTTTGAAGGGTTTGGTCAAAAATAGCTGAATCAAAAGTTTTTTTTTCTATGAGTTTTCCATTTTCTACTTTTATTTTAGCGAAAGACCCGATAAATCCGCCAGTGGGTCTTAGTTCCATGGAGTTTTGAAAGAGGATCAGATAGGTTCTTGGCCCGTTTATTCCGGATATTTCTTTGGTAAATGAAACAAAGTTTAAATTAGTGAAATTAGCGTCAGCCTGATCTTTATTATATAAATCAGCCGGGGTTGGCTTTAGTTTTTTGAGAAGACCAAAATCACTGTTTTTAAAATAATACCAGGAGGCGCTGGCCAGGGTGGTAAGAAAAAGCAGGAAAAGTAAAATTTTAACGCTTGTTTTCATGTTTAAAGATCCCCGCTTATTAGACGATTAAGCCGTTCCTTTATTTCCTGGTCTGAAGAAGTTTGCAGGTTTTTTTTGGTTTTGCTTATGGATAAAGGAGTGATTGATCGGGACGAGAGATTAGGCGAAATAATGGGCTCGGGTTGTTTTTTTGTGATCTTTTTCCTTTCGGGTTTTATTTTATATTTTTTTTTAATGAATAGCCAGCCAAGGGTTTTTTCCTTGAAGGTAAGGATGAGTAAAAAGGAGATAAGAGCTCCCAGTAAGATTCCTTTGAAAAAAATACCGGCGAAATAGAGAATTCCAGGTGTAGAGGCTTTGAGCGGCTGGTCGATGAGCTTAGCTTCCAGATTGTTGCTGTTGGTGAAAAGAGCGATATTATTTTTTAAAGTTTGGCTGGTGAGTGCGGCAAAAAAAACCGCTTGCTTGGGGTCTTTATGAAAAGCGGTAATGGTAAGGATTTGAGATTTTGGATTTTGGTGGACGCTTATGGAGCGAGCCCACTGGCTGGCAGTGACATCTATTGGGCGCTGACTATTGGATGATTTTAGTTCGGTGTTTATTTTTTCAAGAAAAATACTGCCTGGAACGGTTTGTTTTATTAAAGACGAGAAAAACGCGGATTGATCCTGTATTTTTGAGGCGTTTCGGGAGTCTATGTTTTGGGGAAGAAGAACAACGCTAAAACTTGACTGGTAAAAAGGCGGGGCAAGAATTCCTTTTAAAATAAAAATAAGCCCGGCCAGGAGACTGATAAAAACTAGAAACTTAGCTTTAAGCTTGAAGTTTGTCATTTTTTAAAAAATAAAAGAAATATTAAGCTAGTAATTAAAGCATGTTTTTTTTTAAAGAACAAGCCTTAAGATTATTTTATTTCTTTTATTTTATGAATCAATTTGTCATCTATTTCATCAGGCAAAATATCGCCCGGAGGGTTTGTTTTGGCTGCTTTTTTGTAAATGAGTTGTTTTAATTTTTTAGCGGAATTTTTCAGGATAGTTTTTGTTTTATTTTTAATTTCAGCTGAGGGCTGGACGCGATCAAGGTTAAAGGATGACAGGAATCCCGCGATTAAGAGGCTAAGAACAATAATTTTTAAAATGAATTTCATCTGGAGACTGTTGCTTGATTTTGGCCGACACTGGGGTCATTGGGTAACAGGGTCGAGACCGGGTTCTGGGTTAATTGATAATTTTTGCCGGTAAATTTATCCTGACAGCTGAAACTGGACTGATTTATCAGGATAAGTTCTTGATCGAATTGATGCTCCTGGGGGGTTATGCTAATTTGAAAAGCTATTTCTTTCGCTCCAAGTTGAGTGCCGGATAAAGCCGGGACGCTGGAGATATTCCAGGTTAGTTCCTTGCTTCTTTCGTCAAAAGTTAATTGTTCGGTTCTGGTTGGATAAACACTGTTTTTCCATAAAACATAATCAGGCAGGGTGGTTTTTACTATTGTGTTTGAGATATCGTTATTGATGTTTGTGATTTTGTAGTGGATAGTATAGGTGGTTTCTTCGCCAATACGCGGCGGGATGGGGCCGGTTCCGGGCAGCAGGCTGTCGGAATATACTCCAAAAGCTTCAAAGATTACTTTGGTATTTATTTTAACGCTTTTTTTGCTTGAGGAAATGGTTTTATTCATGCCGACGGGCGTGGGAATATCCGGGCTGTCAATTTGAGCGGTGGAGGAGACGGAAAAATTTTTATCGTCAAGACTGTCAGAAGGAAGATGAGACAGGGTTTTGAGTTTAAAAGAGATTTCCCCCTGCTCCTGAGGATCAAGAAGGCCTAGCGCCGGGACTTCACCGGGGCGCCAGGTTATGGTTTTGAGATTTCCGTCAAAGTTTCCGGATTGGGCCTGGATTGAATTATAATCAATGGCCCGGCCTTCAATTTTGGCGGTAACTACAGCGTCTCTTAGCGGGAGTTCGCTGTTGTTTTTATATTTTATAATAAAGTCCAGGGACTCTCCCGGGTCCACGGCTTCAATGTTTTCTTTGGTTTGGCTGGATATTATTTGATCAATGCTCAAGGGAGAGGTCGTGATTTCGGTTTCAGTAAATTCTTCGCTTATAACAACAAAGTCATCGCCTTGAACAATGCCGGCTTGAGCTTTGGCCTGTTTTTTCTCTCCGGCTGATCCTTTTATGGTGCCTGAAATTTTAAGGTCTATTTCCTGGCGCGGGGTTATGGTGGCGAATTTGAAAGCAGAGTTTTCTGTGTCGGCCGCGGCCGCGGTTGAGGATATGAACTCAAAGCCCAGAGGATAGGTAATTCTTAATTCCGTGCTGTTTATGTTTTGATCGGTGTTGTTTTTTAATTTAAGAAAGTATTCAATTACATCCTGGGAAGCGGCTTGTCTGGTTGATTCAAACTGAAGAATAATTTTAGACGATTTTACGGCCGTGCTTTGTCTTGCGTATTGGATTTCCTGGGGTTCTTCATTCTGCTTTAACTGACAGGAGAGGGAAGCTTCAATATCTATGGTGTTTTCTTCTTTTTCCGGAATTTGAGCGTAAAAGGCAATGACGCCGTTTTCATAAGCTTTAATTTCAGGTAGTTGAAAGTTTACATAGTTATCTCCGGCGTTAAGCGGCGCGGGGTTTATTTTTGATACCTTAAGTTTTTCCGGGTGATTGACAGCAAGGGCGCAGTTAATAAGGTTTTTGCGGTTATTGTTATGAAAGAGAAGTTTAAAGGAGAATTCCTCGCCGGCATTGATGGTTTCTGGAACGTCGAAAGTTAGTTTGAAATTTTCTTTGGAAAAGGCGTTTTTTTGGTAGAGATAGAGAATATATCCCAGGCTAAAAATAAGAACAAAAATTCCAAAGCCGGCGAGGACGCGAATAAGCAGTTTTTTTTGTTTACTGGTTACCTCGTCGCCTTGCGACCATTGTTTTTTATTGGGATCGTTATTTTCCTTTGAGACAATACTTCTGGGATCCAGCTGGTCCAGGTTTTTTGGCCGGGACTGGATTTTGTTAGTTCCTGAATACAGGTCTTGTTGAGTTTTGTCTAGGGGCATTTTGTATTTATTGAAAAACAGGCTATTCGACGCAGTATCGTAAGTGGTTTTTGGCAATGGCTGAAACTTTCTTTACGAGCAGGGCGTGGACTTTTAATTTAGAGACGCGCGAAAAGGGATTAAGGAGGAGAAAGTTAGCCAGCTTTAAGCAGTTAAGAGGGATTATCGGGGAATTCGCCAAGCCGCAACAAGCAATTCCCCCATTTATTATATCATAATAGATTTTTGAATTATTGGAAACTTTTTTCTGGCAGTGGATGCATTTTTTGAAGTCAGGTTTAAAGCCGGCGTAATTAAGCAGTTTTAAGAGATAGGCAGTTTGAAAAAGAATAAGGTCGTTAGCGGAGATTCCAGGTTTTAGATAATTCGCCAGGCAGTTTTTTAGGAGTTTAAAGCCGGCCTGAATATTGTTTGGTTCAATTTCTGTTTCCTGAGTTAGTTTTCTGGTTAGAAAAAGGGTATTGGAAATTGTTTTATTCTGATTGCTGGATAATTTATGGAAGTTGGGTTTAAAAATTGTTTTGGCGCCGACAATTAAATAGTTGTCGCGGTTAAAACGAGGAACAAACCAGGTAGAAACAAATGTTCCAGGTTCAAGATGAGCGCTTAATTTAGCTTTTGGCTTTCTTGAGCTTTTGGCGAAGAGTCGCAGGCGTCCGTAGTCTCGGGAAAGGGCAAGATAGGCGTTGTCATAATCGCCAACGTTAAATTTAGCTAAAATAATTGAGCGGGTAAGCAGAGTCTGGGCCATGACAGGAACGGTTAAGCTTTAATGTTTTCCAGTTCAATAATAATGGTTTTATTTTCCAGCTTTATTTTGTTTTTTATTTTTGGTTTTTTTAATTTACCCATTTTTAATTCTTTGGCCAGGGTTTCCCGGGCAATCAGATAGCCAAAGCCATTAAAGATGGAGTTACCGCCCTGGTAGGCGATTTTTATTCGGTCATCTACTGAAAAATCAGCTTTTCGGCGCATCTCCTGGATGTTTCTTATGATTTCACGGGCATAGCCTTCATTTTTTAAGGCCAGGGTGATTTTGGGGTTAAGTCCGGCAATTATCTGATCCTCCTGGGCCGTGATAAGATTTTCCTTCTTTTTAAAATCCTGATCTTCAAGATAATAGAGATCTTTAATGTTTACTTCGTCCTGGATTATTTTCTTAAAATCCAGATCCTCCACTAAATTTTTTTGGTTTATGCAGAGCCTGGAAAGGGGTTGACGGGTTTTTATCCCCTGCCTGGCTCTTAATCCCAGGGCGATTTTTACTGTTTTTCGTGTTTTTTCCATGTTTTTGGCCAGATTTTGGTCGATAAGTTTTTCGTCAGCTTCGGGGAATTTAGAAAGGTGCACGGATTCTTCGCTGGTCAGGTTTTTATACACGTTTTCTGAAATAAAAGGTAAGAAGGGAGCCATAACCTGGGAAAATTTTACCAGTACTTGCCATAAAGTTTCGTAAGCGTGTTTTTTGTTCTGGTCATTTTTTGATTTCCAGAAGCGGCGGCGGGATCTCCGGATATACCAGTTGGATAATTTGTCGCAAAATTCAGGAATTAAACGGGCGGCCCGGGCGATTTGGTAGCTATCCATTTTCTTCTGGAATTTTTTAATTAAAAAATTCAGCTCGGAAATAATCCAGCGATCCAGGATATTTTGGGAATTTTCATTGATTATTTTTTGAGGTTCATTGGGGTCGAATTTATCAACCAGAGCGTAAGTCACAAAAAATGAATATGAATTCCAGAAGGTGGAAATAAGGCCGCGGCGGATTTCAGCGATATCCTTATCGTTGAAATTGATGTTTTTGGCTTCCATGATTGGAGAACTCATTAGATAGAAGCGCAGAGCGTCGGCGCCGTATTGATCCAGAATTTTTTTAGGATCAGTGTAGTTGCCCAGTGATTTTGACATTTTACGGCCGTCCTGGCCGGTGATTATTCCGGTAGTAACGACGTTTTTAAAAGCGGGCTGGTCAAACAGGGCCGTGGCTAAAACGTGAAGCACGTAAAACCAGGCGCGGGTTTGTGAGATGTATTCGGAAATAAAGTCAGTGGGGAATTTTTGGGAAAAATCTTCTTGATTTTCAAAAGGATAATGGCGTTCGGCGTAAGGCATGGATCCGGATTCAAACCAGCAGTCCATAACCTGGGGGACGCGCTTAAAGACGCCGCCGCACTGGCATTTAAAATCCACTTGATCGATAAAGGGGCGGTGATAGTCTTCCAGGTTCTGGCCGCTTAGTTCGTAAAGTTCCTGGTAAGAACCCATGACCCTTATTTCTTTACATTTATCACAGCGCCAGACCGGCATGGCCGTGCCCCAATAGCGGTCGCGGGAAATATTCCAGTCAGGAGCGGCCTGAACGCTTTTTTTAAAACGTCCGTGTTTTAAGTGCGGAGGCTGCGAGTTTATTTGCTCATTGTTATCTAAAAGTTTTTTTCTTAGTTTTTCAATATTTACATACCAGGCTGGCTGGGTTTTGTAGATTAATTTAGTGTGACAGCGGTGGCAAAAAGGATAGGAGTGAGTAATATTCTTTTTTTTGTATAAAATCTTTTTTTCTTTTAAGTAGTGAATAATTTTAGCATTAGCTTGCCAGACGCGTTTTCCCTGCCATTTTCCCTGAATAAAACGGCCGGTTGAATCGATATTTTCAATAACTGGAATGTCATTTTTCTGGGAAAGATTGAAATCGTCCTGGCCGAAAGCTGGAGCGATGTGCACAATACCGGAACCTTCCTGGGTAGAGACGAAATCCGCGGTCCAGATTTTATGAAGATGTTTGGTTTTGCCTCCTTTGGCCGCAAATTCAGGGAAAGGAGGACTGTAAGAGGCGCCTTTTAGGTCGCTGCCTTTTATTTCCTCTAACACCGCGTGTTTGCTTTTTAATTCATCGAGTCTGTCTTTGGCGATAATCAAGGTTTCCCGTTTGTCGGTTTTTATACGAACATAAGTTATATCCTGGCCCACGGCTAAAGCGGTATTGGCCGGCAAGGTCCAGGGGGTAGTGGTCCAGACAAGCAAGGTGTTTTCCCTGAAAGAGCCGTCGGTTATTTTAAATTTAACAAAAACTGAAGGGTCGCTTACTTCCTGGTAGCTGTTGTCCATGGCGATTTCGAAATTGGCCAGCGGCGTTTCACAGCGCGGGCAATAAAGAGAAATGCGCACGTCTTCATAGATCAGGTCTTTTTGGTATAGCTCTTTGAAAGCCCACCAGACAGATTCCATGTATTCTTTATCCATGGTGCGGTAAGCGTTTTTGTAATCAACCCAGCGGCCGACGCGGTCGATTAGGATTTCCCATTCGTCGGCCATTTGGTTTACTGTTTCGCAACATTCTTTATTGAATTTTTCAATGCCGATTTTGTTTTCGATTTCATTTTTGGAGTTGATGCCGAGTTTTTTTTCAACCAGGTGTTCGGCCGGGAGGCCATGGCAATCCCAACCCCAACGGCGGTCAACGCGAAAGCCTTTCATGGTCCAGTAGCGGGGAATCACGTCTTTGGCCACTGATGAGAGAAGAGTGCCAAAGTGAGGCACGCCGGTGGCGAACGGAGGGCCGTCGAAAAAACTGTAAACCGGCGCGGCGCGGCGGTTTTGAATGGAGCGCTCAAAGGTTTTGTTTTCCTTCCAGGATTCTAGAATGTCTTTTTCCAGCTGATTTAGGTCCTGGCGAGGGTCAACGGGTTTGAACATGAGGGTGTTATTTTAGCGATATTATGGCTTGTTCGATCCTTTTTAGGGTTTGCTTTTTCCCAAGCACCCAGGCGCATTCGAATGGGCTGGGGCTTTGTTTTTGGCCGCTTAGGGCGACGCGGAGCGGCCAGAGAAGCTCCCCTCTTTTTTCGCCGCCGGCTTTTAATAATTTGTTTTGAATATTATCCAAGGAAAAGTTTTTAATGTCAATAGATGAAATGATTATCCGGGCTTTTTGGAGATTTTCTTGGATCTGCTCGTTAGACTGATTTTTCCAGGCAAGCAGTTCTTTGGGGTAGCTAATTTGTTTCTCAATCAGAAAAGGAATGTCTTTTGTGATATCTTTGAGCCGGCTTAGGCGTTCTTTTTGAATAAAAAGTATTTTTTCGATTTTTTTAGCTGGAAGCTTAAGGTTTTTTATAAAAGGTTGGGATAATTTTAACAGTTCCTTTGTTTTCAGGCTTTTGATGTAGCGAGCGTTGAACCAGTTAAGACGGTTATAATCGAATTTGGCGCCGGCCTTGTTTATTTTTTTTAGGTCAAATTGCTTTATCAGTTCTTTTAAAGAGAAAATTTCCTGGGTGGTTTTAGGATTCCAGCCTAAAAGAGCGATGAAATTGATTAAGGCGTGAGGCAGGTAGCCTTTTTTTATGAAGTCTCGCACAGCCACGTCCCCGTCTCTTTTGCTTAGTTTTTTGCCGTTGACGTTAAGAAGCTGCGGAAGATGTCCGAATTTAGGGGGCCGCCAGCCAAAAGCCTGGTATAGGAGCAGGTGTTTGGGCGTGGAACTCAACCATTCCTCGCCTCTCAACACGTGAGTTATGGCCATTAAATGATCGTCTATTACCACGGCAAAATGATAAGTGGGAAAACCGTCTGATTTCATGAGGACCTGATCGTCTATTAGTTTGTTTTCTATAGAAATCGGGCCGCGGACAAGGTCTTGCCACCGGGTGGTTCCTTGGGCGGGGATTTTGAGACGAATAGTGAAGGATTGCTTACTTTTTAATTTTTCCCTGATTACGCTTTGGGGAAGATTGGCACAGCGTTTATCATAGCGCGGAGGTTGTTTTAGTTTTTGTTGCTCGTTTTTCATTTTTTCCAGGCATTTTTTGGTGCAGAAGCAATAGTAGGCGTGGTCTTTTTTGAGCAGTTCCCGGGCGTATTTATTGTAGATTTTGAGTCTTTTTGATTGGACATAGGGGCCATGGCTTCCCTTTTCTATTATTTTTTGTTCTTGATTAAAGTCAATTCCTTCATCCCAGGTTAACCTGGCCCATTTTAACGACCGGATTATGTCTTGTTCTGATTCAGGAACAAGCCGGGTTCTGTCCGTGTCTTCCAGGCGGATTATAAAGCGGCCTTTGCGCTTTTTAGAAAAAAGGTAATTCGTAAGAGCGGTGCGAAGCGTTCCGATGTGCATAAAGCCCGTAGGAGAAGGAGCGATGCGAGTGCGAATTAACATAAGATTATCCTTTGAATATTAAAAATATCAGGTAGGTCGCGTAAATTAAGATAAATAAGCCACCCTGCCATCTTTCTAGAATATTCTTTTTTCCAATAAAAATAAAGCAAAAAAGCACAAAACTGGATAAAATTACCATGTAAAGATCAATATTAGAGGCCGGGTTATAGACAATGGGGCTTAGGATAGAGCCCAGACCAAGAATCCAGAGAAGGTTAAAGATGTTGGAGCCTACAATGTTTCCCACAGCTATTTCTGAATTTTTTTTGTAGGCGGCGAAAGCTGACGTGGCTAATTCAGGCAAGGAGGTTCCAATGGCTATTATTGTAAGGCCGATTAGGGATTGACTCATACCAAAATGCTGGGCGATATGGGTGGCTCCGCTTACAATCCACCTGCCGCCCAGTCCCAGAGCGATTAACCCCAGGATAATATAGATAATTGCTTTTGGAGGATCTAATTTTTTAATAAGCGGCTTGTTTTTTCCGCGGATTTTGGCGATACCAAAGGTGTAAGAGATAAAAATAAAGAAAGAAATCAGAAGAATTAAGCCGTCTATTCTGGATATTTGAGAGAGATTGTGATGAAATAAAATATAGTCATTGGCCAGGAAACCGACAAGCAGGGTGGCTAGAAGGGCAAAGGGAATTTGCCTCCATGAAGTGTTTCTGTCAATGTCCAGAGGGAAAATAAGGGCGGATATTCCAAGAATTAAAAATACGTTCGCAATATTAGAGCCGAAGATGTTGCCGATAGCCAAGTCATTGTGTCCTGAAAGTCCAGCGAAAATATTAACAATCAGTTCCGGGGCTGACGTGCCGAAAGAAACAATAGTGAGTCCGATAATAAGGTCGGAAATTTTTAATCTTTTGGCGATGGCCGAGGAGCCGTCAACTAAAAGATCCGCGCCTTTTATTAAAATAACAAAACCAACGAAGAATAAGAGGTAGACGAGCATTTATAATATATTTTTTTATTTATTTTCCGCTTTCCGCTAAAATTATTTTAAGGTTTTTTATTTCTCCCTGGCTCCAGACCTTGACCTTCATTTGTTCACCGGGTTTTTTAACATAAATTACTTCAGAGGGCGTGTTTTGGTCAGTGATTTTTTGGCCGTCAAGTTCAAGAATAAGGTCATTTTCCCTTAATCCCGCTTTGTCGGCTGGCGAGCCCGGGACGACGGCCAGGTCGTTTATGGTTTCTCCTCTTAAAATTAGAGCGCCGTAATCATAAGGAAGATTGTTTTGTTGGGCGATGTTTTTGTTATTCAGGATATATCTGATGCCAATATACGGCCGGATAATTCTACCCTGGTTTTTTATTGTATCAATGATTGTTTTTATTGGATTTATTGGCAGAGCAAAGCCGATATTATCAGCGCCTGAAGCTTTAGCCACGTTAATGCCAATTACCTGTCCGTTAATATCAAGCAGCGGGCCGCCGGAATTTCCCTGGTTGATGGCCGCGTCGGTTTGGATGAGCTTGCTTAAATTTTCCGCCTGTTCAAACCCGCCGCCGGTGGTGATATTGCGGTGCAGCCCGGACACAATACCCAAAGAGACTGTATTTCTAAATTCTCCCAATGAGTTGCCGATAGCGATAACAGTTTGGCCAACTTTTAACTGATCTGAATCCCCCAGTTCAAGATAGGGAAATTTTTCAGAATTTTGAGGCGGATCTATTTTCAGCACGGCGATATCGTTTAATGAATCACTATCCAGAATACGGGCCGGGTATTTTTTTTCGTCATTGGTTAAGATCGTGTATTCGGCCTGCGGATCAAAGATAACATGTCTATTAGTAACCACATAACCGTCAGGAGAAATTAGAAAGCCGCTCCCGCCGCCAATTTCCTGTTTCTGGGTTTGGCCCTGTTCTGGATCCTGGGCGCCGGATCCAAATGAGGGGAAGAAATCCTTGAAAGTTCCAAAGGGACTGCCCCAATATCTTTCGATTATAGGCATATCTTTGGAGATAATGATGCTCACGACGGCCGGATTGGTTTTTTCTACCACATCGGTGATTGTGCTTTGATTGGGATTAAATTTGTTTTGAGCGGCCTGTTCCAGTTTTTTTAAGATTCCGGAATTATTTGGATCTGAGTCGGCGCGAAAGAACTTAAAAGTGGCGGTTGAGACTAAGAAACCAAAAGTTCCGCCCACGATCATGGAGGTAAAAAGACTCAAGATGACGGTTTTTTTAATAATATCGCTGTTTTTTTCTATATTTTTCATTGGTTTTTGAGAATTAAGCTGATTTTTGTCAGGTGAAAAAAATGGTAAAAAGCATATGAGTTATTATAGTGCGAATAAAAATTTAAGGCAAAAAGGAAAAAACAAAACAAAAAAGCCCGCGCGCGGGCTTTTTTGTAAAAGTTATATTATCGGGCTAAATTTCATAAATTAGCTAAAAACCATTCAAAAAGCGGTAACGATCTATTAGTAACGCTCGGCTAGAAAACATTACTGTTCTTACACCTGCGTCCTATCAACCTCATAGTCTTTGAGGAGATCTAAACCTAATCTTGGGTTGGGCTTCGCGCTTATATGCTTTCAGCGCTTATCCACACCCGACTATAGCTACCCAGCGTTGCCCTTGGCAGGAACAGCTGGTACACCAGAGGTCGGTTCACCCCGGTCCTCTCGTCACGTATGTCCCCTATTTCTAGGAGTATAGACTATATCTTCATCCTGTTAAAAATTTGAAAAAACAGGAGCCGACGTATTATAGTGATTGTTTTTGTTTTCATTCTTAACTGCTCTTTCTATCACTATCCTATTCCAATATTATTGTGGAATAAAGTCGTTACGGGGTTAATTCTAAAATTTGAAATAATTCCTGTTTGGTTCGTTTTTTTCGAGCCGTGTAATTTGTCGATTGAACTAGAGTTATGTAATTGACTAATTTTAGATAGTCAGCTTTTTTTAACTCTTTCTTTTCGAGTAATTTTGCTGATTCTATTAATGTTTTGGCTTGAATTTTTTTGAACTTGATAAAAGGTATCAGTAGTGTCAATATTTTTTTGACTTGATTATACCCGTTGATTCTTAATTCGGTAATATTATCATTGCGTTTACTAATATAACCGATTCCAAGTTTATTTTTTATCCAAAACAAAGGTTTTTCGTGACGAGTATTTTGATACATACAAATAGTTAGCATGAAACGATATTTTTTACTATCGTTTCTTTTTTTGATTTGTATCATTAAACTCCCGTCGCCATCTAAAAAACCAGCAATATACGCTAAATCAATTTTAGAACAACTTCCCACGGTATTACCTTAATATTTTTCTGGCCTGAGTTGAATATATCAAAGCTATAATGGACCGTAAATAAAGCTTTTTTCATAAAGCCAGATAAATAATGAAGGCTTCACCGTTATTAGTCGGATTGTCATCCTACCTTACGGTAGGAAGTAGCAATTGTTTACTAGGGGTGAAATCCCTCAAGTTTTCTTGCGCCTGTGGAAGATAGGGACCAACCTGTCTCACGACGGTCTGAACCCAGCTCGCGTACCACTTTAATTGGCGAACAGCCAAACCCTTGGCACCTGCTCCAGCGCCAGGATGGGATGAGCCGACATCGAGGTAGCGAACAGCCTCGTCTATATGAGCTATCGGAGGCTACCACTCT
>JAHKAQ010000001.1 GCA_018825765.1 Patescibacteria group bacterium | reverse complement strand
CGCATCAAATCATTTACTGATTGCGGCGAACCATTCAAACATTTAAACGGCAAATGCTCGCTTGAAAAGACTTTAAAAAGAAACGCAAAACTTCCTAAGTTCGACAGCCTTTAAGCTCCCAAAATGAAACGGTACTCTTTGAGAACCCACGGTTCTCAACGGTTTCGCGCCAGCTACTAATATACGAAAATGCGCGAAACCTACTCTCCTCCCACGGGAAAACTCACGTTTCCCCGGCCCCTTTCCTCGTTCGACTCTCCTAACTTTACCGCATTACTTTACACCCAAATATTTGGGTGTAAAGTAATGCGGAGAGAGAGGGATTCGAACCCTCGGAGCCCGTGAGGACTCAACACCTTAGCAGGGTGCTGCTTTCAACCGCTCAGCCATCTCTCCAGCTAAATTTTTAACCCGCCAAAACCCGAAAACCAACTCTCGAACCCCAAAAAACCCGCCCGCCTAAAAAATCACTTCCTGTCACCGCTCTCTCTACAAATACCCTGACTCGCCTTTCTTCTTCAATTTTTCCACCAATTCTTTCACTTTCTGCGCCCGGCCCTTGGGACAAACCAAAAGCGCGTCCGGCGTGTCCACAATCACCATATCGTTTACTCCAATGGTCGCTATCAGCTTATTCGAAGAAGCATAAATCAAACTGTTGGTAGTGTCCAGACCCACCCACTTGCCTTTTATTAAATTTCCCTTGCTGTCCGCCTTAGTCATTAACTTCTTGTGCAAAACATCCCAAGTGCCAATATCACTCCAGCCAAACTCTCCTTTGATAATCAAAATATTTTTCGCGTCAATTTTTTCCGTTATCGCGTAATCAAGACTGGTTTTTTCAATCTTCGCGTATTCTTCTTTTATCTTGGCGCTATTCCCCTGGCTCTTTAAAATCTCACCAATCTTTTCCAGGTGCCTGTATATCTCCGGCGCGTAACGCTTAAAAGCCCCTAAAAACAATTTCGGCGTCCACATATAAAAATTACCGTGCCATAAATAATCACCGCTTTCCACGAATTCCTGCGCTTCAGAAAAGCTGGGCTTTTCCCTGTGCCCCAAAAACTCATAGATCTCCACCCCGTCCTTGCTTCGAAGCAATTTGCCGATTTTTGTGTAGCCCAAAGCCGTGGATGGACATTCAGCGATCATGCTAATATCCACCAGCTTGCCTGTTTTCCCTATTTCTTCCTCAGCCACTTCCAGCGTCCGAATTAACATCTTGGCGTTCCTTATGTAATGATCAGAGGCCACGAACGCCACAGGCTCGTCCGGCTCTTTCCGGCTAAGCCAAAGCGCCACGTATCCCATAGCCGCGGCCGTGTCTCTCATTTCCGGCTCCACTATAATATTTTCACTTGAAAAATCAGGCAAAATCTCTTCCACCCGCTTTTTATTGCTCTGGGTGGTGGAAATATAGACGTCCTTTTCATCATAATGATCCCGAAACCGATCCAGAGTCATCTCCAGCATGGTTTTTTTACCCACAAGCTCGTTAAACTGCTTAGCCCGGTCTTTTCTGCTCATTGGCCACAGCCGCGAGCCACTGCCCCCGGCCAGTATTACAATATTCATAATAAAAAATTAAAAATTTTTCACTAAACAATAACCTTCACAATGTAAAATTATCATATCCAGAAAATATTGAACAGCCAATCCCTGCCTTGCTTTTTTAATAAAAAACCCATTACAATAAACTCATATCAATTAATCCAAAACTTATGCTTTCCGTCGGCATTGTCGGGCTTCCCAACGTGGGAAAATCCACGCTTTTCAAAGCGCTTACCAAAAACCCGGTTGATATCAGCAACTACCCTTTCTGCACTATTGACCCGAATGTCGGCATCGTGGCCGTCCATGATCCGCGCTTAAAAAAACTAACCCGGCTTTCAAAATCCCGAAAAACCATTCCCGCGGTTATCGAATTTATCGACATCGCCGGCCTGGTCCCCGGCGCCCATAAAGGAGAGGGGCTGGGCAACCAGTTCTTATCCCACATAAGAAAGGTTGATCTTATCTGCCACGTGGTGCGCCAATTTCAATCCCAGAACATAAAACACATAGAGGATCGCGTTAACCCCCGGGAAGACATCGACCTTATAAACACTGAACTTATTTTAGCCGACCTCCAAACTTTAGAAAAAAGAATCCCCAAAACCCAAAAAATCGCCCGCGGCAACGACAAGCAGGCCCAAACCGCCCTTGAAGCCTTAAAGAAAATAAAAAAAACCTTAGACCAAAACCAGCCCGCCGCGAAAACCAAACTTACCAAAGAAGAAAAACAGGCTGTCGCCGACCTGCCGCTAATTACCCAAAAACCCGTGCTTTATATCTTTAACGTGGCTGATTCCAATAATCACCCGGATCTAAAAAAATTATCAACCGCCCATCCTTCTCATCTAAAAATCAACCTGAAACAAGAAGCAGAGCTCCTGGATATCAGTCCGGCCCAAAAAAAACAACTCGACTTAAAATCCCGGATCCATCTCGTGGCCAAAAAAGCCTACAAAATTCTTAACCTTATTACTTTTTTTACCACCGGTGAAAAAGAAACCCGGGCCTGGACCATAAAAAAGGGCGAAAAAGCTCCTCAAGCCGGCGCCAAAATCCATAACGACTTCTGCCAAAAATTCATCAAAGCCCAAAT
>JAHKAQ010000082.1 GCA_018825765.1 Patescibacteria group bacterium | reverse complement strand
TATTAAAAAAATCGTGCCTTTAGGCATGAATTATATCCGTCTCTGGGATAAGCTGGCCGCCCGCCGCGTGGATTATTTTATCGCTAACTCCAGTCTGGTAAAAAATCGCGTCAAAAAATATTATCAAGCTGAATCGGAAATAATTTACCCGCCGGTATTTTTAGAAAACTTCAAATTAAAAACCGCGGCCACAGCAACCGCTTCCGCCGGCCAAAATAAGATTCAAAGATATTCCAGCCAGTCAGGCTATTACCTTATGGTCGGCCGCCTGGTCCCTTATAAAAAGTTCGATTTGGGCGTTGAAGTTTTTAACCAGCTCGGGCTTCCTTTAAAAATAGTGGGGGATGGACCTGAATTCGAGCATTTAAAAAAACTGGCTCGGTCCAACGTGGAGCTTGTCGGCGGCCTGGAAAGTTCAGGCAAAAAACTCGTTCAAATTTATCAGAATTGTAAAGCTCTTATTTATCCCCAGGAAGAAGATTTTGGCCTGGTCCCTCTTGAGGCTATGGCTTGCGGCCGCCCGGTTATCGCCTTTAAAAAAGGAGGAGCCCTGGAAACCGTGAAGCAGGGAGTTACCGGTATTTTTTTTCACGAACAAAATCCAGTCAGCCTGCGAAAAGCCGTCCGGCGTTTTGAAAAAATCCAGGATAATTTCCAGCCCCGGCTCATAAGGAAACACGCTACCGCCTTTAATAAGCAGAGATTCAAAAAGCAAATCCTTTCATTTATTGAGAAAAAGTATAAACTATATCAAACCCAATTTAATCCCTAACTATGGAACTGGCCCGGCTCTTCCTGATAATCAAAAAAAATATAACCCTTATTTTATCTTCCGGCGTCATCGCCTGCGTTTTTTCTCTTGTCTTTTTTAACTTGAAACCGTTGACCTACCGGGTTTTCTTTGCTATAACCACCTGTCAAACCGGAATTGATTCATCCGCTGACTTTCAATACGATAATTACTATTCCCAGCAGGCCATAAGCATTTTTAATGAATCTTTAAAAGAATGGCCGCGCGATCCCCAGATAGTAAAGGCGGCTTTTGAGCAAAGCCAATCAGATCTCGAGCGCCTAAGCCCCAGACAGCGCAAGAGAATTATTAGCGTGAAAAAACTTGCCCCTAATTATCTGGAAATAAGCTTTATAGCCAAAGACGAGCGTGAGGCGCGACTAATTTATGATAATCTTTGCCGGGCGCTGGAACAAAAACTGGCCGATCTGGGGAAAGATAAAATAGTCTGGTTCAAATTAAAATTCAGTCAGCCGCTCATCACCCAAAATCAATGGAATATCTCTCTAGTTATTATTGTTTCTTTTCTTTCCGGCGCTCTCGCCGGTCTTATGATTTCCCTGTTAAGGCACTATTTCAAGCTCGCCTTAAGTTCAAAATAAAATCTATCCTTCCGGCTTTTTTCTTTGTTTTAGCCCGCGAATATCCGAATCAACGCCTTAAAAGCCTAATTCGCGACTCATGAAAGAAGGAATTAGAATCGGCATCGACACCAGAGCCTTAAGTGAATCAAAAAGATCAGGAGTGGAGGAATACACGGAAAACCTGCTTGATTCCCTGTTTCAAATCGATCAAAAAAACCGCTATATTCTTTTCTATAATTCTTTCAAAAAAAACCTGCCCGCGCCGCTGATTCATTTTGAAAAATATCCCAACGTATTTTTAAGAAGATTCCGTCTGCCCAATAAACTCCTGAATTTCATGCTCTGGTATTTAAAATTTCCCAAAATAGACAAACTTTTAAAAACAAAAATTCTTTATTCTCCTAATTTAATATTTACCGCCATAAGCTCGCGCTGTCGGCATTTACTCACGATTCACGATCTCTCCTTTGAGCGGCATCCGGAATTTTTCAATCGCTACCGCCGCTTTTGGCACTGGCTGGTCAATCCCCGGAAACTCACAAAAAGAGCTTTTCGGATAATTACCGTTTCCTGTTCCACCAAAGAAGATCTAATTAATCTTTATCATTGTCCGCCTTCAAAGATAAAGCGCGTCTATCCCGGGATCGCCGCGAAATTAAAACCAGCTGATACGCGTAGTTCTGAATTCCTGAAAATAGCCCGAAAATATCAGCTTCCCCAAAAATATATTCTGGCTCTTTCCACGCTTGAACCCAGAAAAAACATCGATTCTATTATTATCGCTTATAATCATCTGCGCCAAACCAGAAAAATAACCCACAAGCTGGTGATTGCCGGCGGCCAGGGGTGGTTATTTGAAAAGACCAAAGATCTTATTAAAAATTCCCGCCGCCGCCAGGATATTATTCTCGTTGGAGAAGTGGAAAACAAAGATCGGCAATATATTTATTCAGCCGCTGATCTTTTTGTTTACCCCTCTTTTTATGAAGGCTTTGGTTTTCCGCCGGTTGAAGCGCTGGCTTGCGGCACTACGGTTATTTGCTCTCATATTTCTTCCCTGCCCGAAGCAGTCGGCGATTCCGCCCTGCTTGTCAATCCATATAATCGCAATGAATTAGCCTGGGCCATGGAAAGAGGCTTAAAAGACAGGAAATTAAAAAAGATTCTTAAGATAAGCGGCCGGAAACAGGCCAAAAAATTTAACTGGAATAAAACCGCCCGGCTTTTTCAAAAAATCTTAGAGTCTGCTTTGTAGTTCAATTTCCACCTCCAGTTAAACAATGTTAAAATTTTAGTATCAGTTCTGTTATCAAGCGGATTTTAATATTCTTTTATGTCAACTATCGGCATCGATGCTCGTTTTTACGGCTATTCTTCGCGCGGACTTGGCCGTTATACCGCCATGCTTTTAAAAAATCTGGAAAAAATTGACCACGTTAACCGTTATCTCATTTATCTCAACCGTGATAACTATCACGCTTACAAGCCCGACAACCCTAACTTTATAAAAAAACTCGCCGACGTTCCCTGGTATTCGGTTAAAGAACAGCTCTGCCTCCCGTTTATTTTAGATCAGAAAAACATCGACCTCATGCATTTTCCTCATTTCAACGTTCCCTTGCTTTATCGCCGCCCGTTTATCGTCACTATCCACGACCTTATTTTAATGCATTACCCCACTGAAAAAGCCACCACCTTAAGCCCTTTCCGCTATCGCCTAAAAGAGATCGGTTATAAGCTGGTCTTAAAAAAAGCCCTAAAAAAAGCCCAAAAAATTATCACCGTCTCCCGCTTTACCCAAAAAGACATTTTAAAATATTTCCCCCGCGCCCGCGGCAAAATAAAGGTAATTTACCAGGCCGGCCGCCGGCCGTTAAGACAGGAAAAAAATACTGGCCAAAAGCCTGAAAAAAATATAAAATCATCTTATAGTCAGTCGGAGAAAACAAAAACCAATTTTTCCGAAAAATGCGGAATGAAACCGTACCTTTTGTATGTTGGAGCCGCCTATCCGCATAAGAATCTGAAAAATCTAATCCTGGCCTTTAAAAAAGTAAAACAAAAATACCACAAGGATCCGCGCTGGAAAAATTTAAAATTAATCCTGGCCGGCGGCAATGATTACTTCTATCGCCGCATTAAAAAGTTTTCCCGAAAAAATTCAGTCCCTGACGTTAAATTTTTAGGAATTATCAGGCGCGAAGCCAGTTTAAAAAAATTATTCTACCACGCCACCCTGTTTATTTTCCCGAGTTTTTACGAAGGTTTTGGCTTGCCGCCGCTTGAAGCCATGGCTCAAAATACGCCTGTTATTTCCTCCAAAGCGGCCAGCCTTCCTGAAGTATTAGGGAAAGCCGCCTGTTTCTTTAACCCGCTAAGCGTGGATGATATCGCCGAAACCACCCAAAAAGTATTAAACAGCCCCGAGCTTCAAAAAAAACTAATAAACCAGGGCAAAAAAAGAATCGCATTTTTCAGCTGGCAAAAAACCGCCCGCCTCACCCTGGCTCTTTATCAGGAAGCATTAAAAAATAACCGCAAAATATAAAATCTATGAACTTGCCTTTTTGGAGAAAAAATCCGAAAAATCAATCCCTGAACCGCTTTGGCCAAGGTCAGGTTGATTTGTCTATTTCCGGACAAACCGGTCCCCAGGTAGTTAATCTTCGTGAAACCCAAAATTCCCAAGCATTACCTCCTGCTCCCTCCTCCGCGGATTTTTATCCCTCGGGTTTTTCTTTTGCTAAGCCCCTGAATCATCCCAGGAAAGGTCCGGCTTATCAGGCGCCTGTGTTCGACCAATCTTCTCCCCCGCGCCCGCCAGCCGCTATTGTCTTTGAAAAAGAAAAAAAGAAAAAAAGAAAAACCGAATCAAAAGACAAGCAGGAAAAATCTTTTTACGAACTATATAAAAGCCAAATTACCGAACTTAAAAATCACGGTTTCGTGAGCTTATCCGAACCCAAAGTTTCAAAATCCGAAAAAACAGCTCAAACGAAAAAATCCCGATCAGTCCGGCAAAGAAAAATATTATCCCGCCGCCCTGTCAGATCCAGTGTTTCTCGCCCCGCGTCCGCGGTTTCACCCTTTCATGCTGATCACGGTTTATTTCAAAACAACAACCAGTCGGACAACCTGGATCAAGCCATTACCCGGTTGATAGTCGAATGGCAGAAAAAGAAAACCCGAATCCATTCTCGCATTTCTTCCATTCAAGGTCCGGTTGTGCCCGTGAATCAGCCGCCGGTAAAAACTCCGACCAGGCTTGCTTTGGTTCCGCCTTCCCAGGGGCAATTCACCCCGTCGGAAGCTTCCAGCTTTTCTCCTTACGCTCAAAAAACCTGGCAAGTCCCGATCACGACTCAACAGCCGACAGGGCAAACGCGAATCACGAAACCTCAGGAACCAGCCCGCTCCCGCGCTCAGAGTTTTTTAAAAGACTATGAAAGCCACCTCAATCAGATTGAAAAGCAAAGGATAAGAAGCAGTGAAACTATTCTTGAAAAAATAAACCGGCTGCAAAAAAATCTTGAAAGCCAGGCCCAAAAACACAAAGAATTTAAAAAACAATCAAAGCCCCGGCCCGCCGCTTCTATAAAATTCTCCCAAAAAATAAACCTGCCCGCGCCGGCAAAAACCTCGATCCATAGAGAGAAAACAACCTTAAGGGAAATAATAAGAGAAGCCTTTAATCCCAGAATAAAAAAAGCCTTTACTTATTCCTCGTCCGTCGCCGTGATCCTTGCCATTATTCCGGTAGCTTTAGTAATTTTTAAAGGGGTGCGCGATCAATCCATGATAAAAAACCTCGGCACCGCGGCTTACGGCAACTTAAAGCAAGCCCAGGCCTCAATTCAGGACGCGGACATTGACAAAGCCGGAAAAAATTTCGACCTGGCCTATAAAAATTTCCAGCAATCCCGGCAAAAACTGGATGAAGTAGGAGGAGTCACCACCAAGATCCTTAATTTTGTTCCGGGAATTTCCAAAGTCGAGTCCGGCCGTAACCTGGCTAAAACCGGCGAAAACATTTCATTAGCCGGCAAAGAACTGACCGCCGCCATGTCTCTTGTCTTTGATCAGAAGCAGGATTTAAAACAAGCCATTTTAAACGCTGACGCTCAATCCGGTTCCGAGATATCTCTTACTGACATGGTATTTGCCATGGAAAACCGGTTGAAACAAGCTAATTATTATCTTGAGCAATCAAGGCAAAGCGCTCAAAAGATAAATCCCGATGATTTTCCCAAAGAAGAACAGGAGAAAATCATCGCCCTAAAAGACGCCCTGCCTTCCATCATTGATTCCCTGAACCAATTTCTGAAATACACTGACATCTTTCAGGAAATTTTAGGCCAGTCCAACAGCCGCAAATACTTAATTCTTTTTCAGAATAACCATGAAATGCGCGCTACCGGCGGCTTCATTGGAACCTATGGCGTGGTAAAAATCGATCAGGGTAAAATAGAAAATTTGGAAATTGACGGCATTTACAACCCCGACGGTCAATTAAAAGAACGCATTATCCCTCCAGAACCAATTCAAAAAATGAGCGCCGCCTGGTCTATGCACGACGCCAACTGGTGGCCGGATTTTCCTACCAGCGCGGAAAAAATAAGCTGGTTTTACGAAAAAACCGGCGGCCCCACTGTTGACGGCGTAATCTCCCTGACGCCTAAAGTTATTGTCGATCTCCTGGAGGTTATCGGCCCCATAGAAGTGCCAGGCTATGGAACCGATGATTCGCTTACCGTTACCTCTGAAAATTTCATGGAGCAGGTTCAATATCAAGTGGAAGTAGACTATGACAAGCAAGAAAACCGGCCTAAAAAAATTCTGGCTGATCTCACTCCTTTAATTCTTGATAAAGTGTTTGCCGCCCCGCCCCAGGACTGGTCTAAAATTCTTAATATTTTTTCTTCCGCTCTGGACGCCCGGCATCTTTACCTTTATTCTTTCGACTACCAGATTCAGCAACTCATCTCTGATATGGGCTGGTCTGGTGAGATCTTAAATACCAGCAAAGATTATCTGAGCGTCGTAAATACTAATATTTCCGGCCAAAAAACCGACGGCGTGATAAAACAGGACATAACTCATCAGGCCCAGGTTCAAAAAGACGGCTCTGTCATTGATACTGTAACCGTTAAACGCTTTCATTCAGGCGGCAATGAAGAATACGAGTGGCACAATGCTGTTAATTCAGACTGGATGAGGATTTATGTCCCCCAGGGCAGTGAATTTATTTCAGCCAGCGGCTTTACCCGGGAATTCGTTGATCCGCCCCTTGATTACGCCAAACTGGATTTCAAAGAGGATTTTCAAGTAAAAAACATGGAACAAAGCTATCGCCTGGATGAAGAATCAGCCACCCGTATTTACGACGAAAAAGAAAAAACTGTTTTTGCCAATTGGGTCTATACTTCTCCTGGTGAAACTTCTATTGTTACTGTAAAGTATTTATTGCCGTTTCGCCTTGATTTAAAAAACAGCCAAAAACCAGCTGACACTTACAGCTTGCTGGCTCAAAAACAGGGCGGAGATGAAAATTCCACGATTAACCTTAAATTGGCCGGGCTTGATGATTGCGAATACGTTTATCAGTATCCCGATGATTTAAAAGTTACTGACAAGGGTTGGGATATCAGCCGGGATTTTAACTCCGACAGCTTTTTTGCCCTGATAGTTAAGAAGAAAAATTAAACCGCTCCTTTATCTATGAAATTATTCTCCCTATTTAACTTTGGTCCTATCCGAAAATTTACCTCGGCCGCTTTCGTTATTGGCGCTTTAAGTTTAATTTCCAGTCTATTGGGCTTAATTCGCGACCGCGTTCTAGCTTCCTGTTTTGGCGCCGGCGACACGCTGGATATCTATTACGCCGCCTTTCGTCTGCCTGACCTGGTTTTTAATATTTTAATCTTCGGCGCTCTTTCTTCCGCTTTTGTTCCTATTTTTTCCAGTCAGCTTACAAAAAATAAAAAGCAGGCCTTTGAATTTGCCGGCACCGCCCTGAACCTGGTCCTGATCATTATTTTAGGCGTTTCTCTTATCTCCCTTATTTTCACTCCCTGGCTTTTAAAAATAATTGTTCCTGGCTTTTCCGGCGAAAAATTAAAAACCACCGTTGAATTAACCCGGTTCATGTTTTTATCTCCCGTCTTTCTTTCAGTTTCCGGCATTTTTTCCGGAGTGCTCACCACCTTTAAAAAATTTCTAACGTATTCCCTGGCTCCGGTTATGTATAACGTGGGCATTATTTTTGGTATCTTTTTCTTCACTCCCCGTTGGGGAATTCATGGCCTGGCTTTTGCCGTTATTGCCGGCGCTCTTCTTCATATGCTTATCCAGCTTCCTGGCGCCCTGGCTTCGGGCTTTCGCTTCAATCTGAATTTTAATTTCATGAATGAATCTGTGAAGAAAATCAGCCGCCTTATGCTTCCCAGAAGTTTAAGCCTTTTAGTCAATCAATTTAATCTTTTATTTATCACCGTCATTGCTTCAACGCTTATGGCCGGCTCTCTGGCTGTTTTCAATTTGGCTAACAACCTGGCCGGCATTCCGCTAACCATCTTCGGCGCTCCCTTTGCCATCGCCGTATTCCCTGATTTAGCCTTTTTATACAATCGCAATCGAATGAAAAAATTTACCAGCACTTTCAGTAAAGCCTTCACCAGGATTTCCTTTTTTGTCATTCCATCCGCTGTTATCATTCTGGTGCTTCGCGCCCAATTAGTCAGACTAATTTTAGGGTCAGGCAAATTCGATTGGCAGGATACCACGCTTACCTTTCAAGTGCTGGGCTTTCTGGCTTTAAGTTTATTTTTTCAAAGCCTTATCCCGCTTGTTTCACGCACTTTTTTCGCTCTTCATAATACTGTTATTCCCTTTATCGCCGGACTTTGCGCCGCGGTTATAAATATCACCCTGGCCTTTTTACTGTCCAGGTCCATGGGTGTGGCCGGCATTGCCCTTGCCTTCTCCGCCTCTCAGGCCATCTACCTTATTATCATGCTGGTTATTTTATACGTGAAAATCGGCGGCCTGCGTGATCACGAAATTATTTCCTCCTTTTTAAAAATATCCGCCGCTTCCTTAATTTGCGGCGCTGTAATCCAGGGCACAAAACACCTTAGCGGCCATTATCTGGGCACTGATACTTTTTTAAAAATATTTATCCAGACTTCTTCTTCTTCGCTTCTTGGCATAAGCTCATTTATTTTTTCCGCCTGGTATCTTGG
>JAHKAQ010000081.1 GCA_018825765.1 Patescibacteria group bacterium | reverse complement strand
TGGAAAAATGTTCTTCAGTGATCAGCCTCATAGCCGAATCAAATCCCGAGGAAATAGAAAAATTAAAATCAGCCCTGGATCCTGTTCCGGCCGTGGTCATAAAAATCACTCAACTCCCTCATGTTTAAAACGCGCGAGCTATAATATCTGTCATTAAAAAGCCAAAATGGGTTTAGAAAAACTGTTCCGTTTTTTAACTGTCACTGTTTGCCTTATCTTTTTTCTCTCGTTTATCTTAGCTCTTCTTAATCTATTTTACCCGATCATTATTCTTATCCTCGCCGGCTTAGCAATCAGCTTTATTTTTATTAGAAAAAAAACTAAGGAAAATAAAACCCTGAAAGCTTCGCTTAACAGCTGGGAATTTACCGTGCTTATTATTATTGCCATATTTTGTCTTTATATTTTTATATTTTTTAACCCTTCTATTCTGGGCGGCCGGGACGCCGGCTCCATGGTTGAAGCCGCCATCAAACTTAGCCAAAACCACCAGCAACAATTTAAACCTCCTTCCCTGGCTGTCTTTGATAACAAAGACTCCAATGAACTGGCTCTAAATTATCCAGGATTCATTATCACCCCCAAAAACCAGTTAAAAACTCAATTCAACCTTGGTTACGTCTCTTATCTCGCCTTTTGGTATTCATTGTTTCAGGAAAAAGGCCTGAAATTCGCCAACCTGCCCGGCCTTATTCTTGGCCTTGTTTCCATCTTTCTTATTATAAAATCAATCTCCCGAAATAACGCCTTAGCCGTCGCCTCTCTACCGCTTATTTTTTTAAATTTTCCTTTTATCTGGTTCACCCGCCAGAACTTCTCCGAAACCATGGCTTTTGCCTTTTTGTTTACCGCCATCTTTTACCTGATAAAACTGAATCAGTCTTCTAAAAAATCCTCTCAGAACATCTTTTTCATTCTGGCCTGCCTTTTCTGCTTTTCCACCATTCGAATCGAGGGAATACTAATCTCAATGATAGCGCTTGCCATAATCTCTGCTTCTTACCTTGGAAAAAAACACGCCCCGGGTCTTAATCCTCAAAAACTAACCGCTCTTATCCTGATTCTTATTTCATTTTTCATTCTCTACTCTCTTTCTATTGTTCCGTTCTACAAAAAAATAGCCAAAGATCTGATTGATTATAAGCAAGACAATCACGCCCTGTCTTACCAACCCCTAAACATCAAAGAAAACCTTGAGACAACCTCATACTTGTTTTCCGTGTTTTATTATTACGGTCTATTGGCCATAACCCTGGTCGGACTGTTAAAAATATCAGCCATGCTGTTACCCGGAATAAAAAACATCCTCCGATGGCTCAAAAAACCTTTATCCCAAAAAAATCTTAAAAAAAACATTGCTTCCCAAATTACCCCGGCCGCGATTCCTCTTATCATCGCGGCGCCGTTCCTTGTCTATTTCATAAAACCCATGATCTCCCTGGATCATCCCTGGCTTCTCCGACGCTTCATGTTCGCCGTAATTCCCCTGCTTACAATTTACGCCGTTATCTTTATCTACGAGCTCCCCCGGAAAAAAACCCTGTCTTTTATCATAATCGCTCTCCTGACCCTGTTTCCTCTTTGCGTCTTTTTTGACTTCGGCTTTATAAAAACCAATCCCGCAATAAAAAATGATCTAAAAACCATCTCCGCTCATTTCTCAAATAATTCCCTGGTTCTTGTGGATAAATCAACCGCCTTTAATGATTGGAGTCTTATCTGTTCTCCTCTGCGCTCCCTTTACCAGATAAACGCAGTCTATATCTATAACTCCCAGGACATAGAAAAAATCCCTAAAAATCACTATGATAATATTTATCTTCTCATTTCTCCCAAACAGGCGGAAAAATATAAAAATTTTATCGATCCGCTTTCACCCGCCCAAACATTTTACCTCCATTATCAAGACCTTCACATCGTTCCGTTTTCCAAAAATAATTACCCGAGAGATATTCAGCTCCCGCCCCTTTTAGATCAGGAAAAACCAATCAATGCCTATAAAATTAAAAACCCCGAAACCTTATGAAAACCAAGCGAATAAAAACACTCATCATTCTCTCTATCTATCTCCTGCCCGGATTCATAGCCTGCTTATTCGCCGCGAATAAAATATTTCCCCAAAAAAAATACCAATTTAACTCAAACGACATCGACAATTCAACTATTGTTTTTTCCAGTAATGATTTATTTTCTATCACTCCTTTCAATCAATTCACCAAAACACTGGTTGACTTCAAAAATATCACAGTAAAAATAACCGGCCCAAACAATCCGGCCGGCGGCCTAAGCAACCAGGAAACCAGCATAAAAAAAGGCTTTACCGCCTGCTTCTATCCCGTAAAAGAACAAACGCAACCACCCCTCTACCAAATAAAACAATACAACAAACGCTATTACCTTGTAACTCAAACCCAAAAAAAGCTCATCCCCACGCAAAAAATCCTCAAAACCTACCTGCCTCACACCGACCCCGCGATTCTGCCTAAAATGTCGGAAGAACAATACCAGAAACTAGAACTTGCTCCTGAATTAGCCGGCTTTCTTGACGGCGCCTTAATTCAATTCAACGACAGCGTCTTTGTAATAACCAATGGTAGAAAAATGGTCATTGCCTCGCCTGAAGCCCTGAATAAATTAAACTATAGCTGGGACAATATTATCCCGGCCCAAACCGATGAAGCGCGAATTCACTCCAACACCCCCTTGCCGCTCAACCTGGATTCAGCCCATCCTAACGGCACAATCCTAAAAGACGCCTCTACCGGACAAATCTACCTTGTAAGCCAGGGAGAAAGAATCCAGCTTGATCCTCAAATCGCCCGGACCTATTATTCCGCTATAACTCCAATCCAGTGCCAGGATCAGAACCAGCCTGTAAAAACCTGCTCCCTGCAAAATAACCGCTGTCAAATAAAACCAGATCAGGCCTTTAAAAAACAAAACGGGAACAGCTATATTTTCCAGCTGCCTCCAGGCGTCTCTTATAAAAACTCCCGGGATCTAAAAATAAAAGTCACTTTTACCAGAAAAATCTCCTGGGATAATTTAAAAAATGCC
>JAHKAQ010000080.1 GCA_018825765.1 Patescibacteria group bacterium | reverse complement strand
CTTAAAGTAAATATGAATAAAAATTTTTTCTTAAAAGAATACAAAAAGTTAAACGCCGGCCAGAAAAAGGCGGTGGACGCTTTGCGCGGGCCGGTTATGGTTTTGGCCGGTCCGGGAACAGGAAAGACGCAGGTTTTGGGTATGAGGATCGCTAATATAGTTTATAAGAAAAAGGCGCGGCCTAAGGAGATTTTGGCGCTTACTTTTTCCGGGAGCGCGGCGGTGTCAATGCGAAAAAGAGTGGCTGGATTTTTGGGTGATTTGGCTTATGAGGTTGAGATAAAAACGTTTCACGCTTTTTGCAATGATATTATTTTGGAGAATCCGGACAGATTCGCTTCAGGCGGCGCGGCGCGCCAGCTGGACGAGCTAGGGGTGACAAAGCGAATAAAAGGAATAATAAAAAGAGGGAAATTCAGGCAGTTAAAACCTTTTTTTGATCCTTTTTTTTATAAAAAAGAAATCGTGTCAAGCATTGGAGAGCTGAAGCGAGAGGGGGTTTTAGCGGCTGATTTTTTTCAGGCGGTTGAGCGTTTTGGGAAGGAATTGGAAGCCGGGAAGAAAATAAATAAAAGAACTGGAAAGCCGACGCTTGAATGGCAGAAAAATAAGCGCCAAGCCGAGCGGCTGGAGGATCTGGCGGCAATTTATGGAGAATATTTACGCCTGAATCATAAAAAAGGCGAATATGATTTTTCTGATATGGTTATTCGGGTGGTAGAAGCGTTTAAAAAAGATTCAGAGTTAAGAGAGGAATACCGAACGCGTTTTAAGTATATTTTAAGCGATGAGTTTCAGGACGCGAACGCGGTGCAGAATCAGGTAATAGAAAGGTTAGGCCGGCCCAAGGATAAGCCGAATATTTTCGTGGTGGGAGATGATGATCAGGCTATTTATCGTTTTCAGGGAGCGAGTTTAGATAATATTTTATTTTTTGAGAAAAGATATCCAGGAGCGCGGATTATCACCATAAACGTAAATTACCGGTCGAATCAGCGAGTAATAGATGTTTTTTCCCGACTTATAGAAAAAAACAGGCAGAGGCTGGTGAATATAAGCGAGAAAAATATAGAAAAAAATATAAAGCAGGCGCCGGCGCGGGCCGGGCTTAAAAAATTACCGGCGCGATCGGTTAATTTATATGAGTTTTCAAGCGGAGAGGTTGAGGATTTTTTTATCGCCCAAAAAGTAAAAGCGTTAAGGAAAAAGGGAGTGGCGTTAAAACAAATGGCGGTTATTTTAAGAACGAACAAGGAAGTGGAAGAGATAGCTGATTATTTAATAAAAGCCGGGATATCGGTTGAGATGTCCGGAACCGGTTCAGTGCTTGAAAAAAAAGAGGTTCAAGCGCTGGTTAAACTGTTAGAATTGATCGCGGACGTAAGAAATAATTTACTGGCCTGGGAAGTAATGAGCGGCGAGGTATGGAAAATTCCGCCGGCTGATTTTTTAAGGTTTTGTTATTTAGCCGGAAGAGCCGGGGGCGCTTATGTTGATTATTTTTTAAAAATAAAAGTTCAAGGTAAAAATTTAAAATGGAAAAATTTTTCCAGACTGGAATCATTCTGGAATAAAATTTTAAGCTGGCACAAAGCCGGCGCTTCCACGCCGGTTGTGGTTTTGCTTGAGAGAGCGATAAATGAATCAGGCCTTCTGGATCAATATATGGCTCGAAAGGATATTAGAGGTTTGAACAGGATAGCTTCGTTTTTTAGTTACGTGAGAGAGCGTAATCGCAAACAGCCGGAGCTTGTCTTGGCGGAGATTTTAAAAGATATCAAAATTATGCGGGACGACCGGATCGCGATTAGAGAAAAAGAACTTTCCATGGCTTATGATGACGTTCGAATTTTGACGGCGCACGCGGCTAAAGGCATGGAATTTGAGGCGGTTTTTATCCCCAGGCTTTACCGCGGGGCGTGGGACGGCAGAAGAATAAATCAAATGATTAAATTGCCCTGGGAAAATTTGGGTTTTTCTTCGGCTAAAAAGGGGCAGGGCCAGGCGGCGAGAGAGGAAGAGGAGCGGCGGCTTTTTTTCGTGGCTCTTTCACGGGCCAAAAACATGCTTTTTCTTTCACGGGCGGATAAATACGAGCTGTTCGGGGATGTAAGAGAAAAAGCGCCTTCTAAGTTTTTAATTGAAACGCAGGGTGATCTGGCAAAGGAAAAGGTTGAAATATTCGAAGATAAGTTTTTAGAGCGCTTAAAAGTAGAACTAAAATTCCCAGAGGAGGAGAAGGAAAAAGAGAAATTTTTGAAATTAGAAGAGAATTTTTTGCGGCGCAGAGTGGAGAATTTAACCTTGAGTCCCACGAGCCTAAATTTATATCTTGATTGTCCAAAAAAATATAAATATGAAAAACTGCTTTTGGTTCCAAAGATTAAGAGTAAAAGTTTATGTTTGGGAACGGCCGCGCACAAGGCGCTGGAAGATTTTTTCTTAAAGATTAAAAAACAAGGGAAAGCAGAGATAGGAGTTTTGCTTAACTCTTTTTCGCAAGCGCTTGAGCGAGAAATTATGTTAAAGCAGGACAAAAAACAGGTAGAGGATGAGGGCAGGAAGATTTTACAGGCTTATTTTGATGAATATAAAGGAAGCTTTAAAAAGCCGCTCGCGCTGGAGACCAGTTTTTCCAAGGTGTTTTTGGACGGGGCGGGGCTTACCGGCAAAGTGGATAAGATTGAGCCGGCGCCGGCGGGCGGGCATGGCGGCAAGTTAAGACCGGTGAAAGTGACAGATTACAAGACCGGCCAGGCAAAGACCAGAAATGATATTCTGGGTAAGACCAAGTATTCCCACGGGGACATTTACCGTCAGCTGGTTTTTTACAAATTGCTTTCCATGATGGATAGGGATTTCTCTTATTTCGTAAAAGAGGTAGAAGTGGATTTTATAAAAGCGGATAAAGGCAGGTTTAGAAAGGAGAGTTTTGTGATAGGAGAAAAACAGGCGGAACAGTTAAAAGGTTTAATTCGTCAGGTGATAAAAAAGATTAAGAGTTTGGATTTTTCGCCCTGCCGGGATAAACGTAAGTGCCAGAGATGCGAGCTTAACAAGATATGCGATAAGGATGAAGAATAAAAGAAATTGGTTAAAAGTATCTCAATTTCTGGATAAATTAAATAAGGTTTTAGGCCAAGAGGAATATCGGGTCTGCGGAGAAGTTGGCCGGTTGCAGGCGCGCGGTAATTATTGTTTTTTTACGTTAAAAGACGGGGAAGACGAAAGCGCGTTGAATTGTTTTTCCTGGATAAATATTATAAGGCTTTGCGGCGTGGATTTGAAAGAAGGAGCGGAAGTGGTGGTTACGGGTTATCCCCAGGTGTATAAACGGACCGGCGGTTTTAATTTTCAGGTAAAAGCGGTGGAGGTTGTGGGAGAAGGGGCTTTAAAAAAAGCGTTTGAAAAATTAAAACAAAAGCTAAAAAAACAGGGTTTGTTTGATGATGAAATAAAGCGGTCGATTCCGGAATTCGTGAAACGCGTCGGACTTATAACTTCAAGGCACGGAGAAGCGATAAATGATTTTAACACGAATATTGGCCAGTTTGGTTTTAAGGTGAGCTTGATGGATTGTCGAGTGGAGGGTCAGCGGGCGGTTTTTGATTTAGCAAGGGCTTTTAAGTTTTTTAATAAGCGTTCTGGTGGTTTTGATGTTCTGGTTTTGATTCGAGGAGGAGGCAGTTTTGAGAGTTTACAAGCTTTCAATAATGAGGCGGTGGCGCGGGCTATTCGCGCGTCCAAGATTCCAGTGGTGACAGGAGTGGGGCATGAAGGAGACGTTACGATCGCGGATATGGCGGCTGATTTTCGCGCGTCCACACCTACCGGAGCGGCTAAGAAGATAAGCGAGCGCTGGGTTATGGCGCGGCAGGAGGTTTTGGGCTTTTCCCGTTTTATTTTGAGCGGGTTTTCGAATTCTTTTCACGCGAACAGCAAGGAGGTTGAGCATCGGGCGGCGGAAATAAAAGGCGGATTTTTAAAAGTTTTTGAGTTATTTGAAGAGTTGGAGGAAAAACTTAAAACAGGCAAGGAGAAAATGGAGTATTCAGTAAAAGAAAAAGGCAAGGAGCTTGAGAAAATAAAAAAAGAGATTCTTGAGGGGTTTAAGGCGCAGCTTGGTTCTGGGAAGGACCGGCTGAATCGTTTGGGAGAAAGGATCGCGGCCGGTGATCCGCGGCGGCAATTAAAATTGGGTTATAATATCGCGACAAAAAAAGGAAAGGTGATAAAGAGGGCGCGGGATCTTGGACAGGGCGACAGGCTTGATTTGCGGTTTTGGGACGGGCGAGCGCGAAGTCAAATAAAAAGTATTTATAAATAGTAAATAAAAATAAAATGAAACCTAAAAAGACAGGATTAAAAAAGCAAAAACATGATTTTAAAAAATCATTGGACGAGCTAAGGACTATAGGCGAGTGGTTTTCTGATCGCGAAGAAGTAGACGTGGAGCAAGGCCTGGAAAAGGCGAAAAAAGGAGCGAAGCTGATAAAGATATGCAACTTTCATTTTATGCATTAGCTGTTTCAAATTTATATAATGCAAAACCAGAGGATATAAAACTTTCTCTTTACTATCTCGATAATCATACCCAGCGTCGACGAATGACACTTTTCCAAAACCTTCTTCCTTGCAAGCCAAGGCACAAATGGCGGG
>JAHKAQ010000079.1 GCA_018825765.1 Patescibacteria group bacterium | reverse complement strand
TTATCAGCTACTTTCAATTTTGTCTCAGGTTGTATCATAAAATTAACTTAATCTATTACTTTCCACCTTTTCTTTTTACTGTAAGGCTTGCAAGCCGCGAAACTCACCTTATCTCCTGTTTTATGCTTATTGAAAGAATCATGCACTAAAAAACGTTTATCTCTGCGATATCTCTTTCCATACTTAGCGTCAACCTTTATAGTTGACACTAAAACCGCGATGGTTTTATCCATTTTATCCGACACCACAATCCCTTCTTGTATGCCTTTATTTATTCTTGGCTTTTTCATGACGCTTTTCATAAATTATAGTATAAACTCTTGCCATATCCTTCTTGGCTGTTCTTATCTGCCGCACGTTTCCCTTGTTCTTTGCCTTTAAAAACTTCATTTTAAGTTTTATCAGCTCTTGTTTCTTTGCCTCCACCAGTTCCATCAATCTCCTTATTTCCATTTTTCTTAATTCTTCCGCTTTCATTTTATCTCTTAATTATCTTACTTTTCGCCGAAAGCTTGTCTCCGGCTCTCCGCAAAGCCTCTCTGGCCATTTCCTCTTCTATGCCGTCAATTTCAAAAATAACTCTCCCCGGATCAACTGAAGCGACAAAAAATTCAACGCTTCCTTTGCCTTTACCCATGGGAACCTCCGCCCCTTTTCTGGTAACCGGCGCGTCCGGGAAAATACGGATCCAGATCTTCCCCTGCCGCTGAACAAAACGGGTCATCGCTCTTCTGGCCGCCTCCAGCTGTCTTGAAGATATCCAGGTCGGTTCAATGACTTTCAAACCAAATTCACCGAATTTTAACCTGTCGCCTCTTTTAGTAAGACGTTTAAATTTACGTTGATGCTGTTTGCGATGTTTTATCTTCTTCGGTAATAGCATAATTTTTTCTTATTTACTCTCCTCCCGGTTCTTTCTAAACATTTCTCCTTTATATATCCAGACCTTTACCCCTATCACTCCGTAAGTAGTGTAGGCGTTTGCCTTGGCGTAATCAATATTGGCTCGCAAAGTATGCAGGGGAATCCCGCCCTTAATCGACCACTCGCGCCTTGACATTTCCGTTCCATTTAAACGGCCTTTTACCATAATTTTTACACCCTTTACCCCTCTTTGTTTGGAAACTGAATCAATCGCGGTTTTCAAAACCCTTCTAAAAGGCACTCTCTTTTCAAGCTGTTCCGCGATACTTTGGGCCACTAAAGCCGCGTTTTCCTCAAAATTTTTCACCTCTTCAACTTCTATCTCCAGACTGGGCTTATTCGTCTTTTCCTTTTCCCTGTCTGTTTCCTTGCGTTTCACGCTCTGAATAGACATAAGCAGCCCCTTTAAATCATTTTTTATCTCTTCGATCCCGGAACCGCCTCTGCCAATAATCACTCCGGGCCGGCCGGCTAAAATCCGCACCTTCAGAGAATTCTCAAAACGCTCGATCTTTACGTCCTTAATGGCGCCGGCTTTTAATTTCTTTAAAATCAAATCTCTTATAGCCAAATCTTCCTTTAGAAAATCAGCGTAATTCCCGGCTTTAAACCATCTCGAACTCCAGTTCGTTCCGATTCCCAGCCTAAAACTAATTGGATTTATTTTCTTTCCCATATATCTTAAATACTTTTTCTTCTAAATATTTTAGAAATCATGCCGCCGCCCGAATCGCCTTTTTTCTCTATCTTTTCCTGCTTTTCCTTGACTTTCTCCTTGTCTTTCTTACCCTTCTGCTTGCTTAAAATCTTTTCCGCCTGGTCGCTCATCTTTTTTAACTCTTTATAGGTTAAAGTCTTGCCCTGTTTTTTCTCCACCTTTCTTCGCCCTTTGCCTTCCTCTACCTCGTTTAAAATAATCTCCATGTGGCACGATCTTTTTAATATCGGATAGGTTCTTCCGTGCGCCCTTGGCCTCCATCTTTTCATGGCCGGCGCCGCGTCAATTTTTACCTTTTCAATATACAAATTATCCCTGTCCAGGCCGAAATTATGCCACGCGTTGGCAACAGCCGAATCCATCAGCCCCAGAAGCGAATTACACGCTTTTCCCTGTCTAAAACGCAACTGTTCCGCGGCCTGATCGGTTTTCTTCCCTCTTACCAAGTCAGCCACTAATCTGGCTTTCTTGGCTGACATCCTAAAATTTTTTAATCTTGCTCTAACCTGCATGACTTTTTTTACTAAATTTATTCCTCCTTGCCGGCCTCTTCTTTAGCGCCTGATTCTTTCTGCTTCTCGGCTTCAGCCATCTCCAAATCCTTCTGAATCTTTCCTCCATGCTTAACGAATTTCCTGGTTTGAGCGAATTCTCCTAATTTGTGCCCTACCATCTCTTCAGTGGCTAATACCTTGACATGCTCCTTGCCATTGTGCACTCCAAACGTAAACCCTACCATTTCCGGAGCGATCACACAATCCCGCGCCCACGTTTTAATGACCGTATTATCTCTGGCTTTTCCCCTGGAAATCTTCTTTAATATATCAGCGTCAACATAAGGGCCTTTTTTTAAACTTCGTGACATTTTTCTTAATTAATTCTCCTATTATTTAACCTATTTTCTTCTTTTCCTGGTTCTTCTCTTTAAAATATATTTATTACTCGCCTTATTGCTTTTTCTGGTCTTAACCCCAAGGGCCGGCTTACCCCATGGCGTCTTAGGATGTTTAAGACCGATTGGCTGATTCCCTTCCCCTCCTCCATGAGGATGATCAACCGGATTCATCGCCTTGCCGCGCACTTCAGGCCTTTTACCCATTAATCTCATTCTTCCGGCCTTGCCTATCCTCACCATATTACTCTCAGGATTCGATATTTGCCCGATAGTAGCGTAACATTTATCACTTACCAGACGCACTTCTCCAGAAGGCATTTTCAACTGAACCATTCCGCCCTCCCGGGCCATCAAAGTGGCGCAAACTCCGCCTGAACGGGCCAATTTACCTCCTGAACCCGGGTAAAGCTCAACGTTTGACACCAGTGAACCCACCAGAATTTTTGAAAGAAGCATCCTGTTTCCTGTTTTTATCTCTGTCTTTTCCCCCACGCTGATCACATCTCCGGCTTTCATCTTTTCATTCGCCAATACATAATATTTTCTTGCCTTTTTATCACTTATAAGCGCGATAAAAGAACTCCTGTTAGGATCCCTTTCCAGGCGCTCCACCTTATATTCCCCGGATTTCTGGGAAAAATCAACCATTCGATAACGCCGGCGGACGCCTCCTCCTCTTCGCCTGATGGAAAGCTTGCCTGTTTTCATCCTGCCTGACCTTTTCTTTAATGTCCTGGTCAAAGATTTATGCGGTTTGGCCGCTCTATCCACATTTTTACCATGCACGTATGAAACCACTCTCTTGCCTCTATTTTTAATCTTTTTAATTACTAGCATAATCTTACTTGAAATTTATTGACTCTCCCTGGCCTAAAGTTACCATGGCTTTTTTAAAATTTTTTCTCTTTCCCTCTTGTCCGCCGAACCTTACCCGCTTACCCTGGCCTTTTATAACATTTACTCCAACAACATTTACTCCAAAATATTCACTCACCGCTTTCGCGATCTCCGATTTTCTGGCCGTCCTTTTTACCAAAAAAGTGTATTTTCCCAAAGCCCGAATATTGCTTGATTTTTCCGTTTCCAAGACATCTAAAACTAATTCATGCGCCCTGCCTGCCTTTTTTGACCGGCTTTTCCTGCTGTCTTTATCTGATTTATCCGCCAATTTATCTTTTTTATCTTTAACCTGGGATTTTTTAATTTTATCTATAATACCTGCCATGATTTTTATTTATGTTTTTTACCTTTAATGTCTTTCGCGTCCTTGCGAATCTTTGGCTTTGGCCCTGCCTTTGTCGAATACTTTCTATTATAAAACTCTACTGACTCTTTATCTAAGAACAAATATTTATTATTCAATAAATCAAGCGTATTCAAATCAGCCGCCATTCTGTAATTCGCCTTTCCTACATTCTTAAGCGATCTTTTCAAATTCACGTCTTTCCTGCCGCTCACCAAAAGCGCCGACTTGCCTTTAACTTTTATTTTCTCCATAAAAGCCGCCACTTTCTTGGAATTCGGCTTATCCAGGCTCCAATTATCCATCACTCTTAATTCCTTGTCAGCCGCCTTGCTGGAAAGTCCCATAAGAAAAGCTTTCCGCCGTTGTTTTTTGTTTATCTTTCTTGTGTAATTCGCCGTATTCCTTGGACCAAAAATAATCCCTCCGCCTCTAAAAATCGGGTTGCGAATCGATCCGGTTCTGGCGTTTCCCGTGCCTTTCTGCTTCCAGGGCTTTCTACCGCCGCCGCGAACTTCGCTCCTTACCTTTGTGTGCGCCGTCGCTCTTCTTTTATTTCCCGCCATAATAACAGCCACTCGATACATTAAATCGTGATCCGCCTTCAATTCAAAAACTTCCGGCCGAAGTTCCGCTTCCCCGATTTTTTCTCCTTGCAAATTATAGATTTCCTGCTTCATATCTAAAATTATTTTGTGTCAATCTTCTTTATTATAAGCAGATCCCCGGCTTTGCCCGGCACCGCGCCCGCGAGGAGAATCTCCGCCTGTCCCGCGTCAACCTGCTGTATTTTAAGATTAGCCACGGTCACTCTTTCTCCTCCCATTCTGCCCGCCATTTTCTTGCCTTTCATAACATGCTCTGGAAAAGCCGAACCAATCGATCCAGAACGTCTTGAATCATGCCGGTGACCATGCGTCGAATCTCCTCCGGAAAAACCATGGCGCTTCACCACTCCCTGAAATCCTTTTCCTTTGCTTTTTCCAATCACCTTCACCTGATCGCCGGGAGAAAACTGATCAGCTCCTATCTCCAAATCCTTTTTAAAACCTTCCCCGGAATCCCTCCATTCTCTTTTAAAATCTTCATTCCCGATAACCGCGGCCGCGTAACCATGTTTATCCCGGGTCTTTAAATCCAAAACCTTGCATCCCAGGCATTTTACTCTTGTAACCGCCAACATTTCATCCTTATCATTCCATACCTGCGTCATATTCAATTTTTTAGCTAGTATAAACATATCTTTATCTAAAGAAAAAACAAAGACAGCTTTTCGCCTGTCTTCATAAAGTTACTAAGGTAAAACGCCGCTCTACATCTTTATTTCAATATTAACTCCTGCGGGCAAATCCAGATTAACCAGCGAATCAATTGTTTGTGGTGTAAAATTCTCGATATCCAATAAACGCTTGTGGGTCCTCATTTCGTATTGATCCCGCGCCTTTTTATGCACAAACGTCGATCGGTTAACCGTGAAACGATTCACCGCCGTGGGTAAGGGCACCGGGCCAATTACTTTCGCCCCGGTTCGCTCCGCCGCGTCCATAATCTGTTTAGCTGACTGATCGATAACTCTATGATCGAAAGCCTTAATCTTTATCCTGATTCTCGGCTGTTCTTCTTGCTCTTTTTCTTTAATTACCATTTATTAATGTCCGTTAACATATTTAAAGGGAGACGGAACATCCGCCTCCCTTATAATCTACTATTTCACGATCTTCGTAACCACCCCCGCGCCCACGGTCTTGCCGCCCTCTCGAATCGCGAACTTCATCCCTTCTTCCATGGCCACGTTATTTGTCAGCTTTACTTTAACGCTGACCGTGTCACCAGGCATTACCATTTCCGTTCCTTCAGGCAAAGTTACCTCACCGGTTACATCCGTGGTTCGAACGTAAAATTGAGGCTTATAGCCGGTAAAGAAAGGAGTATGTCGTCCGCCTTCCTCTTTGGTCAAAACATAAACTTCAGCTTCAAACTCTCCGTGGGGAGTAATCGAACCGGGTTTGGCTAAAACCTGACCCCGCTCTACGTCTTCCTTCTTAGTGCCTCGAAGAAGCACTCCGGCGTTATCACCCGCCTGACCCTTGTCCAATTCTTTATTAAACATCTCAATCCCGGTAACCACGGTCTTGGCCGTGTCTTTTATTCCAACTATTTCAACCTCGTCATTCGCGTTCACGACTCCCCTGTCAATTCTTCCCGTTACCACGGTTCCCCGGCCTTCGATAGAAAAAATATCCTCAATAGGCATCAGGAATGGCTTATCAATATCCCGTTCCGGTTCAGGAATCTTTTCATCCAAAGCGTCAACCAGGCTTAATACTGATTTAATGTTTTCATCATTTACGTCCTTCGCTTCCAGAGCCTTTAGCGCCGATCCTTTGATAATCACCGCGTTATCACCGTCAAATTCATATTTACTCAGTAACTCTCTTACTTCAGTTTCCACCAAATCAACCAGTTCCGGGTCATCAACCTGGTCGACTTTATTCAAAAAAACCACAACCGCCGGCACGCCCACCTGTCTCGCCAAAAGAATATGCTCTCTGGTTTGAGGCATGGGGCCGTCAGCCGCGGAAACAACCAGGATAGCTCCATCCATTTGAGCCGCGCCTGTTATCATGTTTTTTACGTAATCCGCGTGTCCCGGACAATCCACGTGAGCGTAATGCCTTTTATCAGACTCATACTCAACATGAGTCGTGGCGATAGTAATTCCCCGCTCTTTTTCTTCCGGCGCCGCGTCAATCTGGTCAACTCCTTTTTCGCTCGCCTTTTTACCAGCCAGCTTCAAAGAATGAAGAATCGCCGCGGTTAGAGTAGTTTTTCCATGGTCAACATGACCAATGGTGCCCACATTACAATGTGGTTTAGTTCTCACAAATTTCTGTTTAGCCATTTTATCCTCCCTTTATTCCGAGCCCACAACCAGATTCGAACTGGTGACCCCGTTCTTACCAAGAACGTGCTCTACC
>JAHKAQ010000078.1 GCA_018825765.1 Patescibacteria group bacterium | reverse complement strand
TGTTTTTGCATTTTTGTTTTTAAGAATTACTTTTGAGTGAATTATAGCATGTATTGTAATATTTTTTAGAATAAGCTTCAAGTTAAAAAAATAATATGGTAAAATGATTTTATTGAATTTTTAGATAAAATAAGCCATAAAAATAAAAATGGAAAAACAAAAAAATAATTCCTGGATTATTCTGGTTGTAATATCAGTAGCGCTGGTTTGTTTGATTGGCATGACTGCGGTTTCTTTTTGGGTGATAAAAAAAGTAATGGAAAAAAACTACGAGGATACCCTGGAGGATTACGTGAATCAGGCGTCGGGCCTGCCTCCGAACGGCACGGTGATGAGTCCGAGCGAGGTGGTCATGGCCTATATGCGCTCTACCATGGGCACGATTCCGGGAAGTAAATATGACATTGGGAAGGCTAAAGGCTATACGACCGCGGCTATTCAGAACCAGCTGGATAATCCGGTTTTTATTCCCACCAGTTATTGTATTCAGGATGGGCCGAGCGATGTAAGAGTGGATAAGGAAGAAAAACAAGGCAACGGAGCTATGGTTTTGGTGAGCGCTAATTATGCCAACAGCTGGCGGCCGTTTTGGGAATTTAAGCTGGTGACGGCTAAGAAGGAGGATTGGAAAATTTCTGAAATAAAATGCTTAGGTTACAGCGGGCCTACGGGTGATCCGGCGGAAATTTATCAGGATACCAGCCAGATGGTAAAAGATATTCCGGTATATATAGGGTCCACAGTGAAGAGCTTTACGGACGAGGGCAGCGGGCAAAGCGCGGCTTATACCACGCCGGCGGGTGTTTCCGGCAGTGAGGTTTTAAAATATTACGACGTGAACATGCCGGCCTGGGGCTGGACCATGATTTCGGCTGATACTGATAAAAACAGGATTTACAGGCACAGCGATGGCCGGGAAGCTGAAGTTTGGATTTATTATGATAACGCGGCTGAAGGCACGGATTACGTGGTGGAATCGCCACCGTTTACCGGCCACGCTCAATAATTTTTAGAGATTGTGATGTATAAAATAGGTTTTGACATTGGAGGCTCAAGCGTAAAAGCCGCGGTTTTGGAGAGCGACAAGGTAATAAAAACCACGGCGCGCGACATAACTTATGTGGATAAAACCGAGAAGCTGGTTAATGTTTTGGAGGATTTTTATCAAAAATTAACGCAAGAGCCTGGAAAGGGAAAGGTGGAGAAAGTGGGCTTTTCCGTGGCCGGCGCTTTGGATAAGGAGCGGGAAAAGATGTTAAACAGCGTGAATTTGAGCTATTTGAATAATCAGCCGCTCAGGCGGCTTTTTTCCGAGGCAGTGGGCGATTTGCCGGTTGCGCTGGAAAATGACGCTAATTGTTTTTTGGTGATGGAGATGAAGATTGGTTTGGCCAGGAGATTTTCCAATGTTTATTACGTGACGATCGGCACCGGCGTTGGCGGAGCCATGATGATTGATAAAAAATTGGTTGTGGGCGCTCACGGGGCTTGCGGCGAGCCGGGCCATATGATTATTGACAGGGAAAAAGGATTAGATTTGGAAGAGCTGGCGTCGAATAAATTTTTGAAAAGAAAACTGGGAACGGCTTCGCTTGAAGCGAGAAAGAAGGCCGCGGCCGGGGATAAAAGGGCGCTTGAGATATTTGAGGAGCTGGGAGCGAATTTAGGAATAGGGATCACAAACGTGATAAATATTGTTGATCCGGAAGCGGTGATTATCGGGGGAGGCGTGGCTTTGGCCAGGGAGTTTTTTGAGCCGCGAATGAGACAAAAGATTGAGGAGTTAGTAACTTCGCCGGCGGCGCGTCAGACCAAGATTATTTTTAACACGGATAAAAAACTGTGCCGTTTTGGCGGCGCGGTGGGAGCGGCGCTAATGTAGGGGGAGTGGGCTGGCGTATTGACAATTTCAAAGATTTCGCTAAACTTTTATTAGCTAACAACGCCTGTCCTGATTCCTCGACAGAGGGCACGACAGGCTTTTATTTTGGAGTTTTAATATGGAAAATAAAAAAAACAAGAAAAAAAACAAGAAAATAAGAAAAGGGACAAAAGCAAAAGAAGTGACAGCTATCTATTTTGATGGCAGTAATTTTTACCATAAATTAAAAGATTTAAAAATATTCAATACTGCTAATTTTGATTATTCAGGTTTTGCTAAATGGCTAGCGAGGAAAAGAAAAATTATTTCAAATCGTTATTACGTGGGTGTTATAAGGGCTGATAAGAATGATAAAAAAGGACAGTCATTAAGGGCTAACCAGCAGAAATTATTCGCCCGGTTAAAAAGAAAAGAGTTTTGTATAAAAGGCGGATATTTAATGCAAAATGAGGGGAAATATCACGAGAAGGGAACGGACGTAAAAATTGCTGTTGATTTATTGGCGGGCGCTTATGAAGATTATTATGATTCTGCTATTTTAATATCTTCTGATACTGATTTAATCCCGGCTATTAAAAAGATTAGACAGCTGGGAAAGAGAGTGGAATATATTGGATTTGCTCATAAGCCTAGTTTTGGTATGCAGGCACATGTCACTTTATCAAGATTATTAATAAAGGATGAGCTTATGCGGTTTTCCGCAAAGGGATTTTCAGGGCGTAAGAAGAAGAAGAAGTAATATCACCCAAGGCAAGGGGAATCTTTATTGTTATTGTTCGATTTTTTCCGCTCTGTTTTGAAACTCTGCGCTTTGAAAATCCACGGTTTTCAATACTTTCCTCCAACGGGAAAACTACGTTTTCCCGACCCTTTTCCTTGTTCGATTCTACCGAAGCAATCTATAATAATAAAGACCCTTTTAAAAGGGTCTTTATTATTATCGTACCGCCAAGGGGAAATCTCACTGCTCGATTTTCTCCGCAAAGCTTCGAAAATCTGCGCTTTGGAAACCCTAGGTTTCCAATACCTTCCTCTAACGGGAAACCATACGGTTTCCCGACCCCTTTCCTTTCGATT
>JAHKAQ010000077.1 GCA_018825765.1 Patescibacteria group bacterium | reverse complement strand
GCGTGTCCGGTAATTGGCGTAAACAGGCTGGAGGCGCCGAAGATGATCTTGGGGACGGCTCTTTTCAAAATACCGCGTCCTGGGTGATCAAGCAATCGCTGAAATAAAGGGCGCAAAAATTTAATTTCGTTTTTTACTCCTTTTATATCGTCAAAGGGCATAGTTTGAACTAATTTAAAATTAAGGCTTTGAAAGTTTTTTATAACCAGTTCTTTGTTAAGTATATACTGATAGAAATTATCTAAAGAACTAACTCTTGTTTTTGACCACGGAAGATAAAAGCCAAGACCGGCCTTTATTTTCCTAAGAGGCGACATGAAAGGAAAGGTTAAGAAAAGATAGCCGCCGGTTTTAACAACCCGCTCTATTTCAAGGGCAATGGTTCGGTAACCGGAAAAAAAATGCTCAATTACTCCAAGCGACCAATAGCCGGAAAAAAAATTATCTTTGAAAGGCAGTTTTCTTACATCGCCATGGCGAATATCAAGTTCGGGCATCCATTTATTCAAGGCCCGGACTGTTTGAGAAGCATAATCTATACCAATTACTTGATAACCATAATATTTAAGCGCGGCTACATTTTGCCCCGAGCCGGAACCGCCTTCCAGGATAGGACCAGCCTGGGGCCGCAGAAACTTGCGGGTTACGCGGGTAATAAGCGAATCTTTTTTTAAGAAAATTTTATTTTTGATATTCTTATCGATTCTCCAATGTGAATCCCAGAAACTTGAATCAGCCTTTTCCTGGAAAATGATCAGCTGTTTTTTACGAAAGTCGTATAGCTTCATTTTAAATTTTAGATAAATAAAAACCCAAGCCTTGATAAATTATAGCACAGGACGGCGTGGGATGGGGTCGGGAGACACATGTTTGCTAAAAAGGAATAGCTGTAATAATATCTTAGTTGCAACAAAGGATTAAAACTAAAAGAAGGAGGCAAGAAAATGAAGGGTTTCAGGAAAAAATTAGAGGAAAGGCAAAGAGAAGTAAATTCCCTGGTTTGCGCGGGGCTTGATCCGCTGGTGGAGAAAACCCCGGGCTGTATTCGGGATTATCCGGAACAAGAATGGCAAAAGATTGGCAGGTGGATGATAAATATTGCGGACGCTGTGGCGCCTTTTTCTTCAATGTTCAAGCTTCAGAGAGCGCACTTTGAAGCGATAAGCGAGGGAGAAAAGGCGCTGCGATGGGTAATCGACTATATCCACGAGCATTGTCCCGGAATTCCAGTGCTTCTTGATTGTAAACGGGGCGATATTGGAAGAACCCAGGAGCGTTACAGGGAAGCTCATTTTGGGCTTGACGGCGCGGACGGAGCGACCTTCAGCCCGTATATGGGAAGGGACTGCATGGAATTTCTGGTAAGCCCTAAGTTTCCGGGAAAAGCGCTGGTGGGACTGTGTTATACCAGCAATCCCCGGGCCAGAGAAACGCAAAATGTAAAGCTGGATTCGGGCGAGCTTTACTGGGAATTTATGGCCAGAAAAGTGCTTGAATGGGCCGAGGATTTAGGTGTTGCGGCTGACGCGGGACTGGTGATGGCCGCGGCTTATGAGGAGCCAAAAGGGTCGGGGAAAGTTTTTTACGGACACCTGCGTCGCGGACGGGAACTGGTGGGAGATAAACTCTGGTTTCTTATCCCGGGTATTGGGACTCAGGGGGGCCTTATAAAAGAGACAGTCAAAGAAGCTTTTAGAGGTCCGGGGACAATCGCGATAAATTCTTCGTCCGGGATAATTTTTGCAAGCCAGAGAGAAAATTATGCCCAAGCCGCGGCAGATGAAGCCCGAAAATTGCGCGACAAGATCAGGCGGGCCGGCGGAAATTGCTAGGTTTCCGGATAATAAAAAAGAGCTGAACAGAGCTTTTAAAAGCTTTGTTTTATTTTTGACATAAAAATTATTTGTGATAAAAAGAACAAATACTACTTAAGCAGCAACAGTCTAAATGACGGGCAAAAAAAATAAAAAGAAACATTATTTTTTAATTAGCGGGATGCTTTTTGTTTTAGCGGCGCTCTTTTTAATAAATTCTTTACTGTCAAAAGAGAAATTGCATATCGCATCAGCTTTATCTTTTGAGATTCCAGGGATTGGGTTGGGGCAAAATAATTTTTTTGAAAAAATAAAAAATCAGCTGGAAGAGGAGGAAGGCGAGGAAGAAGAGCCTTTTTTCTGGCCGGAAGTTGATTTTAGCGACTGGAAGAGCTACCGCAATCAGTGGTATGGTTTTGAGTTAAAATATCCTAAAGATTGGGAGGAGGCGGCTTTTGAAAAAGCTCAGGGCGGCTATAAGTGGGAATACCGCTATCTTTTTCG
>JAHKAQ010000076.1 GCA_018825765.1 Patescibacteria group bacterium | reverse complement strand
GCATGAGGAGGTGTTTGGGCTGGGTAAAGAAAAATGATGCGGAAAGAAATAAAGAGCGCACTAAAAAAAAGATTTATTTCGTTAATAAAAATACCAAGTCCCAGCGGGAGGGTGGAAAATTTTCAAAAACATTTAATAAAATATTTTAAAATGTATGGTCTGCTGGGAGGAAAGGATGAAAACGATAATTTGGTTTTTCGGACAAAATGTTTTGACAAGCATAAATCACTTCTCCTGACTACTCACATCGATACTGTGGCTCATACAGGGAAAATTAAGCCAAAGATAGAGGGTGAAAAGATAAGAAGTGATGGGAGAACTATACTAGGGGCTGACCCAAAATCCGGGATAGCTTCAATAATAACTATTTTAGATTATTTAAAAAGCCGGAATAAGGAATTGAAAAATTTGGAATTTATTTTTTCTACAAATGAAGAGGAGGGTGATCATACGCTACAATACGCAGATATAAAATCAAAAAAAGCTTTGGTTTTGGACAACGCGGCGCCTGTTAATGAAATTATCTATAAAGGACCGTATGCTAAGGTGTTTGAAATAGAAGTTTTTGGGAAATCGGTTTATGCTCAATTAGATTATTCTAAAGGGGCTAACGCTATTGTGACCTTGGCTGAAATTATCAAGAATATTGACTGGGGATTTTATAAAGAGGGTTGTGTGGCAAACACTGGAACAATAAAGGGTGGGGAAGCAACAACCTTGGTTCCTAAATATGCGATTCTAAAAGGAAATATTTATTGTTTTAAGGAAAAAGATCTAAACCAGTATATTCGCAACATTAACAAAGCAGGGGTGAAGGCAGATAAAAAATACAAAACAAAAACAAAGGTGAAAATTTTAGAAAATTATAAAGGAGTGAGGGCAGATTTAAGGGGTAATTTTGTGGAAGAGATAAAGGAAATTTATAAAAAAAACGGGGTGAGAATAAAATTTAAAGAAATGTTAGTAATAAGCAGTAATAATTGCCTGGGAGAAAAGAATGTGGAATCAATAAATGTGGGCTTGGGTTATAAGAATTGCCATACAGTTAAAGAAGAACAGTCCCTGCAAGAATTGACTAGATTTACTTACATTCTTTTAAGCATACTGGAAAAAAATTACATAAAATAAAAAGCGGATAGTATTTATTCGCTTTAAAAAAATAGGGAGAGAAGGAGCAGAATAAATTCTACCCCTTCTTTTATTTTAAGAGAGCTCGATGAGCTTCTCTTCGAACAGATTCATTGCTTCAAATACGGAAGAAGCCAGGTTCTGGGTTTGTATTTTTGTTTTCCAATCCGTTATTTGGAATACCCAACCCGGAATTTCCAATAGTTCGCTGGAAAAATTAGGGGCGGCTTCTCCAGATTTAGTTTGGTTTCTGGTAGTAACCCCCTTGGGGGTGTCAATAATCAACGGTAAAAATCCTGTGATTTTTTCTATTTTCTGAATGGCTTTCCTAAACCATCCAGAAACATTGTCGTCATCGTCGACGGTTGAGAGCAGGGCTCTCTGCCCGTCAACGAAGAGCATCAGATACAAGTCGTAAAACCAGTCTGCCGGCGGGCGGCAGATTTTATGTCCATTAAGTTTTTTTGTGGACATTCTTTTTTCCTTCTCTCCCTCCTCAACAAAGACGAACTCAGGCTTTTTGCCGTTTCCTGCTAAACAATAGTCCAGGCATTGAAGAAAGAAATCAGAAAGATCAACTTCAACCTCTTCTAAACCAGCTTGGCGGCGTAACTCAAGATGGTACTCCGTTATTGGGGTATTTTCGGTTGTCTTTATGGCATGAAGGATCATACCATCAAGACTTCCTCTTTGTTCAGGATGGACGATTTCCTGAACCAACGAACAAAGCCCTTTACGTCCTCTTTTTAAAAATGGAATTTGGACGTAGGACTTTTTTAGGGGATTTCTTCCTGAAAAGCAATCCCGTGTAAAGGCCATGGGGACGGCCTGGGAAGGAATTCCGTTTTTTGAAACCCAATCCGCGACAATAACATGAGCGAGATGCTCAATGTTCGCGTTGGGTATCTGGCGGGCCAAACAAAGCCCAAATCTCGAATTGTCAGGAAATTTTTCCTGAATAATTTCTGAAAAATTTGGGACGCCATATGCGTCTCGGCAATAATCATCAATTGCCTGAAGAATTCCCTTCTGATTTTTTTTTCTTTCTTTGATTTCTTGTCTCAACTGTTCCAACAACATGTTTTTTTCTCCTTTTATTTTTCGCGTTTTCAAATTTTTTTATGAAAAACTTCTAATAACAAAGAAGTTAATTTTTAAAGAACCCTTTATATACAAAAACCGCCCGGATTTGGGTCCGGGCGGTGGTTGTAATCTTATTTATATAACAAGCTATCAACTCACTAACCGCCCGAACGCGTAAAAGAGCACAATAATAAACAGCATCCAGCAGAAATAAGCGGCGGTTAAAATATTTGAGTTTTTAGCTAATGAATTGAACATGAATTTTATTAGTCTCTAATAACCAAAATACTAGATTATACTTTATTGTCAATAGCTTCGAGTTATTCCAGGATCTCTTCCACTTTCACATTGACCACTCCCTGCCCCAGGTCGCCAATTTTTTTGAAAGCCACGGCGTCCAAGTCGATTATCTTGTCCGGGCTGTAAGGACCTGAGTCATTGACCTGGACGATGACGCTTTTGCCATTGGCGCGATTGGTCACGCGAAGCCAGGTGCCCTTGGGGTGTTCGAGCGAGGCGCAGGCAAGTTTGCCGGTATGAGCATACCAGCTGGCCCGGCCTTTTGATACTTTGCCCACTTCTATTTTGGTGCCTTCAAGAACGATTTTGTCTTTGGGTTTTTGAGAGATTTTTTGGGAGATTTTTTCCCTGGAGGTTTGTTTGCCGTTTTGATAGACCACGCGATAAGTGCTTTGTTTTAAGCCGTTTTCTCCCTCCTGTTTTATTTTGGTATGGCGCCAGCGGAGCGCAGGGTCTTCTTTTTTGATAGTCTGGAATTCTATTGGTTCTTCCTGGGTTACTTCTTCGATGTTTATACGGGTAACCTGGATCTCCAGGCCGTGAGAGGTGCGAGTGGATTTTTGGGGCTCCACTTTATCCAGATGGCTCAAGGTTACGCCGGCTTCTTCCAGGGCTGATTCGACCGTGTCGGTGAAGGTTTTAAGCTCAATTGTTTGACCGTCAACTTTGATGGCAAGGGGGATCTTTTTTTGGATCATGATTTTTATGCCCGGGTAGATTTGGGTTTGCTTGCTGGGAAAAAGATAATCATCGCTTTGGGGCTTTATGTTTTGTTCTTGCAGGAGTTCTGCTACGGTTTTGGCGTAAGTTTCGCTCTGGAATTCCTGATTGTCAAAATAGATGGTGACGGCTGATTTTTGCCGGTCAGGGACCGGGGTTTCATCATGCGATAAAACAAAAAAGAAGTTTATAGCAACGCTTGAGATTGAGGCTAAAGCGATTAAAGAGAGGATAATCAATTTGGTTTTTGGAGGCGAAGACATAAGCTTTTACTTGTTTTTCAGTTGATTATAACAAAATGCCAGGCAAGAAAACAGGAACGCCGGAGCGTTCCTGGTAATAGCGGAGGGTTAAAGAGCTGGTGGCCGCCGCGGGTTAGGCGGGGTAAACCCGGGCTCCAAAGAAGAAAGTTTAATTCTTGCCGGAAAACTCCTTTGAAAATTATCCAGTTTTCGGCATCTTTTACAGTCTAGGGGGGTTTTAGATCCCCCTTTTGGAAAAGATTCAAATTCACATCCCCTACAAGGGGATATTTCCTGCCTTCTTTTTTCCATCTTTTTCCCTCCTTTTTTTTGAGTTTGCCCGAATAATAGCGAAAATTTTTTATTTTGCAAAGGTTCTGGTGATTTTTTGTCCGGATTTGGGGCCGGTAAATTGCTTTTATTTGGGTTAAGATTAAGGATTATAAAGGGACAATAAAAACCGGCTTTGAAGCCGGTATTGGTAAAAGATATTAAGGGAACTTATTTGATAGGGATGTTGAAAAATAAAAAAGCCTCGCGCGGGAGTTGTGCCGATTTCCTATCCGTCCAAAAAGGAGAGGGAAAGATGGAAAAAGCGACAGCAACTCCGCGCGAGGATTGCGAGCCCGGGGTCACCAGGCTCAACCTTAAACCCGGGCATGGGTAGTCCCGGGCTTAAAGAACTGATGGAAAATATAGCAAGAGAAGGAAAAAGAGTCAAATGAGAGATTTGATAAGCGCCAAAGCTACGGCCTAAGTCTTTTCACGCCGCGATGGACAAAAGTGGTTTCCTGGATATTTTTTTCGCCGAGAATTTTCATGACGATTCTTGCCGGACCGATGCCGGCGCCGCCGTGAGGCGGACAGCCATACTTGAAGTAGTTGAGATAGTCTTTGATGAATTTTAAGCTGACGCCTGATTTTTTGGCCTGGGTTTTCAGCATCTGAAAGCGGTGTTCGCGCTGAGCGCCGGTGGTAATTTCCAAGCCGCAAAAAAGAAGATCAAAGCTTTTGGTGAGCCGGGGATTGTTTTTTAGGCGCATATGGTAAAAAGGCCGGACTGAAGCGGGGTATTGGGTGATAAAAACGAATTCGTGATTGTATTTTTCTAGAACATAGCGGGAAAGCGCTTTTTCTTCTTCGGGCGTGAGATCGCCGGGTTTGGGACCGGGTACTTTTAGTTTTTTTAGAATGGCTTTGGCCTGCTTCATGGTGAACTGCGGGAAGGGAATGGAGGGAACAACTAATTCGCGGTTGTATTGTTTTTTAATGAGCTGACCGTATTTTTCCTGGACGGCTTTTAACATGGATTTTAACATTTGTTCTTCCACCGCTATAACGTCCTGGTGGGACTGAATAAAGGACATTTCAAAATCATAGCTGGTAAATTCAGTGGCGTGCCGGGAGGTAAAAGAGGGTTCGGCGCGAAAAACCGGGCCGGCTTCAAAAACTCTTTCCAAGCCGGCGGCCATGGCCATTTGTTTGTAAAATTGGGGCGACTGGGCCAAAAAGGCTTTGGTTTTAAAGTAGGGAAGCTCAAAAAGCTCTGATCCGCCTTCGCTGGGAGAGCTCATTAATTTGGGAGAATAGATTTGAATAAAATTATTTTCCAGAAAGTATTGGCGCATGGCGCGCTCCATTTCGGTCCAGACTTTAAAGACGAGCTGTTTTTGGGGTTTCCGAAGGTCAAGCCAGCGCCAGTCGATTCTTTTGGATTGGGCGGTTTGGGCCTTGGTTTTTTCAATCACCGGAATAGGAAGCTCGGGTAAAGCCAGGGATAAAATTTTTATGGATTGGACTAAAATCTCCACTCCATCCGGAGCCTGTTTTTGTTTTTTAAGCTGACCGGTAAGGCGAACCACGGATTCAGGCGTGAGTTTGGCTGATTTTTTAAAAACAGCCTGGTTTTTTTTAAGAATCACGGTCTGGATCGTGCCGGAAATGTCTCTTAGGAGAATGAATTTAATGTTTCCAAGGTCGCGAATAACATGCACCCAGCCGTAAACAGTTATATTTTTTGCTGGCTTGGTTTTTTTGATTTGAGAGATGTTTTTTCCCCGCATTACTTGGCCAAATATTTAAAAACTCACCATAAGTTTATTATTAACCAATGTAACAGGGAATAATAGAAATATCAAGCGGATTGTTTTTTTACAACATCAATCACAACGCCTTGAATAGTGAGCTTTTCAGCCGGAACATAAATCGGCTCAAGCTCCGGGTTGGCTGGCTGGAGGCGGATTTTATTTTTCTCTTTGTAGATCTTTTTCAGGGTTACTTCTTCGTTGTTGATAAGAGCCACTACTTTTTGGCCGTTTTCAGCCGCGGGCTGGACTTTGATGATCACGATGTCGCCGTCAGCTATATTCTCATCAATCATGCTCTGGCCGTTCACGCGCAGAGCGTAAAACCGGCCGCTTTTGGGAAGGCGGGTCTTAGGATAAGCCATGGTTTCTTTTTGTTCAATGGCTTCGATGGGTTTTCCGGCGGAAATAATGCCCAGAAAAGGAATTTGCATCATCTGTTCACTTTCATAGACGCTAATGGCGCGGGGCTGGTGCTCTTCTTTGCTTAAAAAACCAGCGTCTTTCAGTGACCTAACATGATGATGAACCGTGGAAACAGCTGAAAGGCCGAGATGTTCTTTTATTTCTTCAAGCGTGGGAGCGAAGCTTTTTTTGTGACTGAAGTCAGTAATGAAATCCAGGATTTGTTTTTGTCTCAGGGTGATCATTTTTTTGGTTTAATTTTTAAAGACAGATTTCGAATCTATTTCGATAGTAATCGAAAGTAAATCGAAAGTCAAGAGAAAAAATGAACGCGAGAATCTAATAAAATGATTTTCGCGTTAAAAATCCTGGGATTTGGCCAAAACGCCGTTGATATATCTTTGAGCGGCGCCTCCCCGCCAGTTGCCGCCGGCGAAATAGCGGCCAATAGCTTCCTTTTTTCTCGCCGGATCAGTGGCGCCGTCCTGGGCGAGCTTAAGGCCCATGGCGGTCACGGCGTGCTTGAAATTCCAGGGATTGGCGTATTCTACGCCATAAATTTCAGCAATTTTTTTATCAAACATTTTCCAGGTGGTTGGAATAAACTGGGCCGGACCCATGGCGCCTCCCCAGCCGCTATAATTTCTGGGCCTTTGGGATACTCCAGTGGAAGCCGGATTAAGGTTGAGATTTTGGCATATTTCTAAAAAGGTCTTTCTTTGATTAGGATTCATATCCGCCAGATAATGACCGTGACCGGTGTTTTTCCCCAGAGTGGATTCCTGTTTTAACATGCCCCAGAGGATTTCGGCCGGAGTGCCGGTGTTTTTTGAAACATGATTCACTAACAGTTTTATTTCTTCAGGATTGGACGGGTTGTCGGGAATCGCCGGTTCTCTGGTTTGCTGGACGGATTTATTGGAAACTGCTTCGGCGCTTTTTAGGCCGAAAGCGTCGGCAAAACCCTGTTTAATCGAGTTAAGCGGCAGGCCGAACCAGGCCAGCCGGCTGGAGATCGCGGCTAATAAGCTAAAAAAGACAGACTGAATCCCCTGCTTCAGGAAATAGGCGAAAAGAATAAGCGCCGGAACAAAAGCGGAAACAAGGTAACGGCGGTATTCGGATCTTTTTTCGTGAATTCTTACGGCAAGAATATCCTGTTCCAGTTTTTTGTGAATTAAGGCCAATTGCGAGGCCAGCTGATTGTTTTTTTTGGAGGGAATTTCGCGGCGAGCTTTTTGATAGGCATGATCGCGATCCAGTTCTTTGCTGGAAAGACTGTAGTTTGAAATTTTTTGTTGAGCGCCTTCAAGAAAAATCATAAGGCCGCAAGAGAATAAAGCCAGACCAAGCCAGATTTGTCCGGGGGCGAAAAAACAGGCAAAGAAGGCGGCGGCAAAAATGACAAGGCTTATGATGATTTTAAGGCCGGGATTTAATTCCCGCCAGGTCTGGGCCTGGGTTCTTATGAGGCCGGTGACGGGTTTTTGGCGCAGGATTTTTTCTTTTTGTTCTTTGAGCTTATCTATTTCATCGAAAATAGTGAGATCAGAAAGAGCGGCAATAAATAAAAGATCGTTTTGGCCGGAGTTAAAGTTTTTCTGAATTACCGCCTGCCTAAATTGATCCAGGACCTGGTAATATTGGGTTTGAGCCAGGGAATAGTAAGGAAGCCGGGATATTTCCCGGCCAAGCCCGAGCCCCAGTTTTCTCGCTTTTCCTTTAAGTCCACTCTCGGCTTTTATCTGAGCGTCAATATATAGTTTTCGAAAACGGATTAACTTTTGCCGGGACTTTAAAAATAACGGATCAAAATCAGCGGTCATGGTTTATGGGGTTTATTCTAAATAATGAAAAGAGGAAACGATGGTTTCACACATTGAGCAGGCGCTGGAAAAAGTAAGGCGGCAGCCTCTGTTTTGATTCACTATATAATAGGTAAAAGTCTTCGCGCCGGGATTATCCGGCTCCTGGCTTTGGGTGAACTTAATAGCCGGGAAACCATTGATAATAAGGTTTTGGGAGGGAATATTTTCCTTTTTCTGGAGGGTAACTTCGCCGATGCTCTCTAAATCACCTTCGTAGAGACAAACGATACTGATTGCCTGGACTCCTTTTTCCAACTGATATTGAGCAAACTCGCTCTTTTTAGAGGAACGATTATTAAAAGTAGTGGAGGTTGGGGACGGCGGACAACAGTCGTCTTCCAGGCGAAACCACTTGGGCGGGTATTGGACTTCAAAGGAATATTTTTCATTTTTAAAAGTCTGCCAGCCGGCGGTTTGTCTGGAGTTATGAGTGACGGCTTTTTGATCAGCCGGATTATCTTCGCCTGAATTATTGTTTAGCTGATCAGTTTCAGTTGACGCCTCCCGGGAATTTAGTTTTTCCTCCTGGCTCTCGTCAGAATCCCGAGAAGAAGAATCAGGCGGCGGAGACTGAACCGAACAGGCGGAGATTAAAAGACTGGCGGCGATTACAAAAGGTGCCAGGAAATGTTTTTGGGGAGCGGTCATTTCTTTTTTTAATTTTTATTTTTGATTTTTAAACGCAATTTTGTTTTAGTTTTTTCGTGAATTGAGCGACCTTTTTGGTGTTCTTTTTATTTCTCACTTCTTCAGTTAGGAGAGTAAGCAGGGCCAGAGGTTTTTGGCGGCAAATGCGCTGCATTTCTTTGAACGCTTCAGGGGCGCCGGACGCGCCCTGGGTGCAGAAAAAGGCTACTTTTTTAAACTTATTTTTATTTTTCTCAAGATACGTTCTTATCGGACTTGAAAGAGTGTAAACCCAAATCGGCGTGCCGATGACAACCAGATCATATTTTGAAGGATCTTTTTTTGTTTTTTTTATGCGGGGCAGTTCTTTTAGAATCGCTTCTTTGCAATAGCGAAGATAGCCCAGGCTGTCGAAAATATTGGAAGCGTCAAAAATCTCTTCACTATCGCTATTGATTGATTGAATAATTTTTTGAGCGACCTTTTTGGTGTTGCCGGTTCTGGAGTAAAAAACTACCAAGGTTTTCATGTTTTTATTTTAGCACAAAATTTTTATTTTGTATTCTTGCTTTTTTAAGGCATAAAGCTTTATTATATTAGAAAAGGTTGATTTTTTTGGTGGGCCTTCAGAGCCTGTTGTAAAAAACATGGAAAAAGATAAAAAGACCTTGCTAGATTTAATCAACGCGGTTACTGAAGCGATGGTTCTAACTGACAGGAAGGGAGAAGTTATTTTCGCGAATAAGAAAGCCAGAAAGCTTTTGGATTTTAAAAAAACAAAAAAAGTCAGGCTGGACATTTTCAAGATAACGCCCTGCTACCGACTAAGGGCAGGGCTGATGAACAAAATAAAACAAACAGTTAAAGCCAGGGAACCCAAACAACTGGTAAGCCAGGATAAGAAAAACGGGGTTCTTTTTTTAAAACTCTATCCAATCCTGGATAGAAAAAAACAGGTAAAACAAATAGTAATTTTTATTAAGAATATAACCCGGGAAGCGACCATGAGGCGAGAGCTGAAGAAAAGCAAGGAGAAATACCGGATTTTAATTGAAACTGTGCCGCATGGTATTGAGGAATGCGATCTTTCCGGCACCATTACCTTTTGCAACAAAGCTTATACCAGGATAATGGGCGGGGGGAAAGATAATTACACCGGAGAAAAAATCTGGAACAGAGTGGCTGGAGGAGTTGCGGAAAAAAGAAAGTTAAAAAAATATTTTGAAAATTTAGTAAAAAATCAACCGGCGCCTAAACCTTATTTTAAAAGAAACATAAAAAGAGGCGGGGGTTTTATTGATTTAAGGGTGGACTGGAATTACGAAAGAAGCGACAAGGGAGAGCTGATAGGTTTTGTGCAGATAGTCACGGACATTACTGAAGAAAAAAAAGCGAGAAAATATTTGAGAAAATCCAGGGAGCGATTCAGGAGAATCGTGGAAACCGTGCCCGGCTTCATAACGATTGTTAATGAGCGCGGAAAAACCATTTACGCCAGCCCGAAATGCAAAGAGGTTCTGGGTTTTACCCAGGAAGAAATGAAAAATAAGGCCAGGTGGTGGATTCATAAAGACGACAGGGGGAAAATAAAAAGACTTTTAAGAAGGACTTATGAGCAGGGCCAACCAGGTTTAAAAGACGTTGAGTATAAAGCGGTAAGGAAAAACGGCAGAATCTGGTATGCTTCCAGCTCCTGGGAGCCGCTTTTTTCCCAGAAAAATAAAGTTTTGGGCATGGTTTTGCAAACCAGAGACATTACGGAAAAAAAGAAAATTGAAAAACGGTTGATTGAATCTTACAAGCAACTGGGATTAATAAACCGAAGAGTTTCGGTTTTAATAGACATAAACAAGAGCAAGCCGCAGGAGATATTAAAATTTGTCACCAGAGCAGCACTGGAATTTTCTGACGCTAAAATTTGCGAATTATATTATTTTGATAAAAAACAAAAAAAACTTTTTCAGATATCTAATTATATTAAGCCGGGATTCTCTGTTATACGAGGGGCCGGGTCATTTTGTATTTGGCCGGCCGGCTTGGGACATATAAGACAATTTATAAAAGAAAAAAAACGAATTCAGGGTCTGGCAGAGGATTACAATATAAGAAAATTTTGTCCGGACAAAAAAATAAAGGCTTTTCTTCTTCTGCCAATCGTGGTGAAAAAAAGACTGGCCGGCTGTCTTTTTGTTGGATTCTCGGTGGTGGAAAAACTAAGCACGCAGGAGCTTAATTTTTACGACGTATTTTCAGCGCATTTAGCGACGGTAATAGGGAGCTATCTTAAGAAAAACGAATCAGAATAAGGCAGTTTGGCGCTCACGCGCTTGTTTTTTAGCGCGTTTTTTTTGGATTTTTTCCATGGCCGGGTCAGTAATTTTCTGATTGACAGCAGACTGAATCAGTTTTTTATAAGGAGAAATTTGACGGTTATTGTTTCTGAACCTTTCTTTGGCGTGGATTAAAAACACCTTGTCCCTGGCTCTGGTTAAGGCCACGTAAAATAATCTTTTTTCTTCGGCCGGATCGGCATCATTTTTCCCAAAAGGGATAGTCCCCTGCTCAAAGGCCGAGATAAAAACAGCGCTAAATTCTAATCCTTTGGCCGCGTGCATGGTGCAGAGAGTTATTTTGTCGGCTGCGGGATCGTAATAGTCGTTTAGAGCGATTTTTTTAAGATAGCGG
>JAHKAQ010000075.1 GCA_018825765.1 Patescibacteria group bacterium | reverse complement strand
CCAATAACCCCTTTTTTAAAATCAATCCTGGAAGCCGCTTTTATCTTCTTCCACAACACTAGCGCCAATACCGTCCCCAAAGCCAGGAGAAACCCGGCATATCCGCCGCGCGAAAATGTCAACCCCTCAACCGCCAGCCCCAAACCAGCCGCCAGCCAATAAAACAGCCCCCAAAATCCAATCCGCCCCCGGCTTTTTATTTCCATAAAACCCAAAGCAGCCAGAACCGGAACGCCTAGCGCTAAAAAATAACTCAGCATATGCGGATCTGGGAACACGGCAAAAGCCCTTAAAATATCCACCCCTGAAGCGTCAAAAAGCCAGCTCGGATTATCCGCCACCGCCCTTGCCGTACTATTTCCCCATAAAAAACCAGCCAAACGCTCCGCGTAAAAATTCATTACCGCCTCTTTTCCTGCTATAAATTGAGCCAGAAACTGAACCAGCGCCAAAACACAAACCCCAAAAGTAGAGAATCCTATAGCTTTCGCCGCTCTTTTCACCAACTTTTCCCCATATTCTCTAAACAGTCCATAACTCACAAAATACAAAGGAAAAATGCTATAAAATACCAAAATTTTTCTAAAAGTATACTCAGTTGCAGGTGTCCATAAAAAAGAAAAAACGATCCAAACTAAAAAAACAACTACCCCGGCCGAAATAAGATCAAACGGCACCTTTAAACGGCCGCGAACAAGCGACCAGATAGCCCAAATACCGCTAAAACAAAGAATAATCACCCGGCTGCTGGCCAAATCAAACCCTTGCCCAACATTCAAGGCCGGCAAAAATGGAAGTAAAAACAAAAATAAGACAAAAAAGGTAGACATTTTTAATATAAACCGGTATTCGAATTATCTTTAAGAAAAAAGAGCAAACCTTTCCGTAATGCTTAGCCCAAAACAACGCTTGAGATTTATAATACATCCTCTTTCTTTGCTTCCATTCAATTCTGCTTTTACTTTCCCCGTGAAATGCTTTAACCCCCAACAGTCTTACCACCTTCCAGCCCTTTTTTCTCGCCCTAAAACACAAATCTTTATCTTCAAAATACATAAAAAACCGCCGGTCAAATCCCCCTAAACCCAAAAAGTCCTTCTTTCTTACAACCAGGCAGGCCCCGCTTAACCAGCCAACCTCTTCCCATGCTTTTTGTTTATTTACCCTTCTTTTTCCGCCGCCGCTCCACTTTTGTTCAACCTTTTCACTTTTCATTAGCCTTGGACCCACTATCCCCACCTCTTTGTTCCTTTTTAATACCTCAATCAGTCTTTCTATCCCTTTTAAAGATATTTGGCAATCCGGATTTAAAAAAACAAGGTATTTTTTATCTATCTTGCGCGCTATTTGATTACAACTAAAACCAAAACCCCTGTTTTCCTTATTGTAAAAAACCCTAAAACCTTTCAGCCTTTCCTTGCCCAGCGCTTTCTCCAAATCCAGACGTTTTCCCTGTCTGTCAAACTCTCCGTTATCAACCAAAAAAATTTCCATCCCCGGCGCCAGCTCCTGTTTCCTAAACTGCTCCAAAAGCCTGCCCGCGTCCTTCGCTAGATTATAATTTATAATAACTATACCCGAGCTCACCTGGCGCTTATTATTTTCTTAAAATCTTCCCTGGAAAACGCCCCCATAAAATAACTAAATAAAAGATAAATCCCGCCGCCCAAAACAATCTGCAAGTATATTGGAGCCTTTTCAGTTAAAAATAAAAACCCCATCATTATCGCCCCGGCCGCTAAAACCTTCAAAAAAGACAAAAGCCTTGGCCTGTATTTACAATATTTTATAACTAAAACAAACCCCAAAATCGGCACCAAAATCTCTGTAATTGACGAAATTACTGCCGCGGCCAAATAAGAAAAACGCCCGATAAAAATAAAATTCGCCCCAATATTAAACACTGCGCAAAACAAAAACACCTTTAAAAGCTGTTTTTGTTTTTTAGCCGCGATAAGCATCATGTTAAAATACTGGGCGAAAAACAAGCCCACAATAGCCACGGATAAAATTCTTAACACCACCACCGAAGCCTCAAAACCCGCTCCAGCAATTATTGCTATAACCTTAGGCGCTAAAGAGTAAATCCCGCCTGCCACCCCGATAGCGATAATCGAAATCGCGTCAAAGGTCCTGTCTGCCACTCTGGAAAACTTTTTCCGGTCTGAAAAAATATAACGAGCCCAAAGCGGCATTACAAGTCCCATAAACATAGCCGGAAAATACGACACATTTTCCACAATTTTATAAGCCGCTCCATAAATACCCACGTCCACCGACCCTTTCATTACCGAAAGAATAATCGTATCTAACCGAAAATACAAAAAAGTAACCACCGCTGAAATCCCCAAAGGAAGCGCGCTTTTAATAAGCTTTTTACTTCCCGAGAAACTAAACTCGAGTTTCAGCCCTATCTTTTTTTTAGCTAAAATATACACAATAATAAAAGTCGTAAACCACGAAGCAATCATTCCTCCCAGCACCCACAAAAGATCAGCGCCAAACTTCACGCAAAGAAAAACCCAAAAAAGATTAGCCGCCCGCCCCAAAAGTTCAGCCGCTGAAACCCAATACGCCAAAAGTCTTTTTTGAAAAACTCCAGCCAAAATCTGATAACCTGAAGAAAAAAACAAACCCACCGACACCAACAAAATCCCCTTTTTAACCTCAAGCGAGTAAGGCAAAAACCAAACCAGCCCTCCAGCCAAAAGCACCATAAGAAGAGACATCAACATCCTGATTGTAAAGGCGAGAGAAACTGTTTTTGTTTCCTTTTCTTCATCTTCCCTATAGGAAATCTCCCGAAGCACAATATGGTTCAAACCCAAATCCACCAGCGCTGAAAGCATGAAATAAAAGGCAAGAATTGTAGTATATTCTCCAAAACCCTGGATTCCCAAATGCCTTGTAACCAAACCTAAGGCGATAAGGGCGATCAATGTCCAGCTAATCTTAGCCGTGGACGAAAAAATAGTATTAAACGCGATCCTTTTTGGAACTGACATTCCGTTCAATTAATTTTTGCTGCGCTATGGTTATTATTGTGCTGGTTGCCCAATAAAGAGGCAAGCCGGCTGGAAAGCTTATTCCAAAAATAAAAGTAACCACTGGCATTAAATAAACCATTTGCGTTCCCATTATTTCCTGAAACTCCGGCTGTTTGTCTGAATCTTCCTTTTTTTTCTTTTTCTTCATGCCTCCAAGCGATATTTTTGACTGAACCGCCTGCAAGGCACTGCTTATAAGCGCGATTAGAACGCTTTTTTGAGTCAAGTCAACCAGACCTAAAAAGAAATGATTTATTTCCCCCACAGCCTGTAAATATGGAAAAGAGTAAAGCATTTCCTTTACCACCAAAAGCTTATCTCCATCAATAATTAGCGCTTTGCCCGGCATAAAAACCTGATAAAGAGCGATTAGAACCGGCAATTGAACAAGAAGGGGTAAACAGCCTGAAGCCGGATTAATCTTTTCCTTTTTATAAAGAGCCATCATTTCCTGGCTCATTTTCTCCTTATTGTTTCCGTATTTTTCTTTCAATTCTTTGATCTTTGGTTGTAATTTCTTGATTTTTGCCTGCGAATCAAACTGTTTTTTTGTCAAGGGGAATAAAAGCACCTTAATTAAAACCGTAAGAATAATAATTGATACTCCCAAATCCCCTGTTAATTGATACAAAAACACCAAGACATTTAAAAGAGGTCGATATAAGGCCTCATTAAACAAGGTTCCTATCATTCTTTATTTTTATTCAATAAATTTTCTAATACCTTTTCCACGTCTTTTTCCATCTCCGGCCGTTCAGCTCTTTTTTGATTTCTTATAATAACTAAAAAATCTCCCCTTAATTGCTTATTTTTCAATAAAAAAGAGTTGAATATTGCTCGAATTTTCCGCTTTATCCTGTTTCTTTTTACCGCGCCCTTCACCACCCTGGCTGAAACAATTACCACCAGCCTCAGCCCTCCTGAATCATTTTTTCTAAAAACAAAAATATTTCCTTTTTCCACCATCTTGCCGCCCTGTCTTAAAACCTGTTTTATCTCTTCTGACCCTATGCGGTTCTTTTTCTTAAACATTGGTAATTCTTTTCCGCCCGCGGCTTCGCCTTCTTTTCAAAACTCTTTTTCCTCCCTTGGTCTTCTGCCGCGCCCTAAACCCGCAACTTCTTTTTCTTTTTCTCTTTTTGGGCTGATAAGTTCTTTTAGTCGCCATTCAAGCTTTGTCT
>JAHKAQ010000074.1 GCA_018825765.1 Patescibacteria group bacterium | reverse complement strand
GAAAAGCTCAAAGTTAGTTGGTTGAGTTTTTTGGATATTAGGGGGCGTAGCTCAGCTGGTTAGAGCGATTGCCTGTCACGCAATAGGTCACGGGTTCGAGTCCCGCCGTCCCCGCAATATTAAAATCGCCCCTTTTGAGGGGTGGTTTTAATATTGTTGGGCCGGTATCAGCTCGAACCAGGGAAAGGGTCGGAAAACCGTCCGGTTTTCCGTGGGAGGAGAGTAGGTTTCGCGCATTCTTGTATATTAATAGCTGGCGCGAAACCGTTGAGAACCGTGGGTTCTCAAAGCGCAGGCTGCCGCAGTGGAGCAGAGGCAGCCGAGCAGTGAGATTCCCGCCGTCCCCGCAAAAGGCCTAGTTAGGTCTTTTTTTATTGAGAAGCTGCCTGGTTCGAATTTAATAAATGATTTCAAATGCACTTGATGAGATACATAGGTAACACCTAAGCTACTCCGATATGTTTCTCACCGAATTTTTAGTGTATCATAGGGATTATTGGAAAGCATAAGACTCAAAACAAAAAATGACAAACAAACATTGGATAATTTTAGGCGCGGCAGTTTTCGTTCTGGGGATTATTTTGTGGGGCGCGTATGGCTACTTTAGCGGAAAAGAAAAGGAGGAATTAGGCGTGGAAAAAATAAAACAGGAGATTAAAGAAAAATCAGCTGAGCTGGAGGGGAAGATATCAGTCATGGAGCGAAGCATCGCTCAACTTGAAAACGACACGGGAAGAAGCATTCAAGAGATGGGCGGACTGTATGGGGAAATTTTGACTTTTGGCGAGGAGATGGGCAAGGATGCTGATTATTTGGAAAAAATCGCGAAAAAAACTCAAGATGAAGGCTCGCGAAAAGAAGCGCGGGACGCGGTGGCAAAGGCCAGGGAGGTTTTAGAGAAGGCTAAGCAGGCGGCTGACGGCTATAGAGAGAAGCTGGATGAGGAAAAAGAAGATTTTTTTTCCAATGATGAAGAGCCAGGAGGAGATTCCGGAGAGGATGAGGAAAGTGGCGCCGGAGGAGATGATAGGACGGGGATAGATCCTTTAGATGATGATGGCGGAGATGACGCTGACTCGGATGACGGGGACGGAGAGAGCGACGATGATTCGGGATCTGATGATGATTCTGAAGAGCCGGATGAAGATGGTGAGCCGGACAATCCGGATATTGACGAGGTGATTACGGAGCGAAGAAGAGTGCAGTAGTTAGAAGTTTTGGGCGGCGAATTGATTTATGATGTTGTTTTTTATTGATTGGATTTGAGGATTATCTTTCTGCTCTTCAAGCTGCATTTTTTGGTTCTGAGCGTTTTTTCCCAAGATAAACTGTTTGACAATATTGTTCCAGTTTTCTCCCTGCTTTTCTCTTTGGATGAGCGCTTCTAGTTCATCGTTACTCATGCCCAGGGCGCCTTTTCTTTGGGTGGGGACAATATCGTTATAGACTTCCCTGCTGTAGACGAAATATTTTTTTAATTGAGTGACGCGGGTCAGGGCTTTATCAAGGCTTTGTCTTTTATCGGCAATACCTGTCCAGATATCAATAAAGGTTTTAAAGCTGCGTTTGATGGGGGCTTTGGATTCCTGGATCCTGGCTTGTTTTAGAAATTCCTGGCAGGCGGCTACAGCTTCGGAAAAATGGGAAAGGCCGATATCCAGGTGCATTTTCTCTTCAAAGTTTTTTTGAAAAACGCCAATATCTCTGAGCGGAGTCTGGTTGATGGTTTGAGTCAACTCCTGAACGATTGATCGGCTTTGTTCCAGGTCAGCGCTAAACAGGCCGGTAAATTCATCGCCGCCAAGATGAAAGAATTCGACGCTTGAGGGTTTTTTGTCAGGATGTTTTTTTTGATAATCTTCTGTAACCTGAATCGCGGATTGACCAACATTTTCTAAAAGCCGGTCCCCTACATGGTGGCCGAATTTATTGGCCAGAGATAAATAAGAGACATCGCCCAGCATGACGCTGAGCGGGACTTGTTTTAATTTTTCAGGTTCCAGCCCGGAAATGAGCTGATTAAACTCCTGATCGCTTAGATTTTTCCATTCCGCTATTGGGATTTCTCCACCGCGGCTTAGGATTTGCTCCAGCTGGTTCTCAACTTGAGCGTTAAGTTCTTTGTAGAAGAGCGGCCGGACTCTTAAGCCGGAAACGGGGTTGCGGCAAAGTTTTTGATATTCCCCGCGTAGTTGTTCCTTGGTTAGTGAATGATAAACGGCTACGGCCTCAAGTTCGATCTGTTGAGCTTTTATCTTTTCGTATTGCTCTCTTAATCCGGGGTCGTCCAAGGCGATAATACGCTGTTCGAATTGGAATTTTCGCGGGTCGTTCAGGTATTCCTGTCTAACGGCGTCTTTCTCCATTTCTATCCATTGGGCCGGAGTCAATTCATCTAACTGCTCCTGGGTCGGACCAGTTTCTGGATCGGGATTCCGTTTTTGGGCGGGTGGTGCTTTTTCGGATCCGGGTGATTCAGAGGATTGGAGCTGAAGCGGCGAAATTTCAATTTTATTTTTATTTTCCATTTTTGTTTGTTTTTGGTTGGGGCTTGGGATGAGCGCTCGTGGCAGGGAAAGTGGTCAGAATAAAAGACGTGGCTTTTGAAAGAAGACACCGGCCGGGTTGGGGGTGTCTTAGGAGGAGGTGGTGGGGTCTTCGAGGAGGAGAAAGATGCCGAATTCTTCGGCGGTGAAATTTTTTGTGATATGTTCAAATATTTTTTCAGTTTCCTCTTGGGTTTGGGGCAAGGTGAATTCAGATATTTCTAAAAAGCTTAGCAGAAATTCATTTACAGTTTCAATGTTTTTGAAGCTGTAATGTTTTTTCAGGCGTTCCGCCAGTTCCTGAAAATGTTTTGGGGTCATAAAACAACCTCCTGTTTTTTTAAAATGTGCTTTTATATTTCCAGTGTAGACGAGCGGACAGGGTTTTGTCAAAATGGCAAGTACCCATTTCCTTAGACACTTTTGTTCAGTCCGTCGACCTTTGAGGCGGCGAGCTGATGGAATTGTCCGGGACTCATTTTCAGATCCGAATGGATGCGTTGGTTATTGTAATAATATATCTGTCCAAAGATCGCTTCAGCCAGCTGGCCGTCATTTTCCAGCCTGTTGATATTGCCCAGTTCCAGTTTAAACTGCGAGTAAAACGATTCCTGAAAGGGATTTTCCCAGGGACTGCTTTTCGTGCTCATTGATACTTTAACGCCCAGATGTTTTAAAAAATCAGCGTGTTCGAAGGATTGGTATTCCGATCCCTGATCGGAATGGAAATATCGGGGCAGGCGGTTCCTTTTCTTCATGGCGTCAAGCGCCGCTGATTTAACCAGATACCGGTTATGCCTGCGGGAAAGCGCGAAGCCGATAATTTCTCTGGTATAGACATCAACAATCGTGGCCAGGTAGATAAAACCGTCTTTGAATTTAATGTAGGTGAAATCCCCGCACCAGATGATATCCGGGGCTTGGGGATGAATGCCCTTTACCTCGTTTTGATACCCTGCCTCCGGCAGGCCGATATCGTCTGTTTTAATGAACTTCTTTCTCCTTTTTCGCGGCTCTAACCCGTATTTCTTCATCACCCGGAGAATCCTCTTTTTGTTCATTTTCAGCTCAATCGCTATCCGCTTGTGTCCGTAACAGGGGTTTGAGCCCAAAACCTCGATTATTTGATTTTTGACCGCTAAATCCCTCATTGCCATCTTCGATCGGTAGTACAGGCCCTGGCGGCAAATTCCAAGCTTCCTGGCCAGGGCGGCTTTATTTAGTGTTTTGGCCATAATCCTAGCGCGCTCTATTTTTTTCCCCGCGCTTCATCTCCAGCGTCAGTCCGCCGATAATTTGCTTTAATTCAAGGTTTTCTTTCTTTAATTTAGAAACTTCCAAGACGCTGGGTTCGCCCCGGGCTTTAGCCCCGATCCAGCGATAAATGGCGTTTCTGGAAATGCCGAACTCTTCCGAGGCTTTAGGAACGCTTAGGCCCTCATTCCTGATCCGCTCAATGATTTTATGTTTGATTTCTTCACTGATTCTTTTTGACATATGGGTTGGTGGTTAATTGTGTTAAAATATTATACCACCAACCGCCACCCCATCGAACTGAACTTATGTGTCTAGTATATGGGGTACCTGCCAAAATTACAAGAAATAAAAAACCCGCCAACCTTTTTCCTTTTTGGGGTTGGCGGGGATACAATTATTTTAAAAGTTCCTGATAGCTTTTAAAAAGCTTTCTAAGGAGAATATTTATAGCGTCGCCAGGTCTTTCATTGATCCTGGTTGTCCCAGGCGGGAAATGCCAGGTGTCAGAAAAAGACCCGTCGTGTTTCTGGCTAAGCAGCTTCACGTCAGCTGCTTGCAACAAACTCACCTTCTGTTTGTTTGTGGCAAGCGCGATGATAAAACTGTCTGAAAATATTTTTTTTAGTACTTCGCCGGCGGTTTTTTCATTCACGCCGGCATGCAAAGCATACCAGAAGCTGGCGCCTTGGAGGAAGTTGAAGGAGCCGCTGTAAACTACAGCTAGTTTCTGGACTACTTCCTTGATATCAATCCCTTTTTCTTTGATATCAACTATAAAAGGGATTGAATACTGGCGGTTTTTCGCCCTTTTGACCTCCTCCTCCGTTGTCAATATTGTTCGATCAATGACCTCCCGCGAGGTCATTTCGAAGATTGACCGGAAGGTCATCAGAGCCCTGATTGTGGGTTTTTGTAAAACCCACTTCTCCACCAGAAGATCCTCAAACGAACCGAGGACCTTTTTCGACTCATCAAGATTTATCCTCCTGGATAATTCCAACACAAGGAATTCTCCATCCTGATGAGCGCTAAACCCGGTTTTTTTTTCAATCTCCCCCACCGCTTTATCAACATGGGGGAAGACTTCCACCAGTTTCTTGGAAAAAAGGACAGCTCCCCCATGCTCCACGCTAATGGCGATAGGGCCTGCCATTTCGCAACGGTTGAGGAAAGCTTTAATTTCTTCTAAGGTTCCGGCTGTGGATAACACCGGAACTATCCTCTTGTTGGAAGGCAACTCATTGACAACGCAATCAGCATTGCCAACTGCCAAAGGGTCGAAGAAAAAAAGAATCGGACCCTGGGCATGACGAATGCCTTCATTTATCTCTATGAATTTTTCTTTCTCCCAAGTATCTACTTCGCGACATTCTATGTCGTGATAGGTCGGGAGATACATTTTTTCATTGAAAAACGGATATTCCCGTTTTTCTTCCTGGGTTGCTTGCGGAAGTTTGAAATAGATTCCGCCGCCTTCCCTGCAACCCAATATTTTTTTAAGTTTAGGAATGGAGGCTAGCCCTTCGCATTCCACCATTTTTTTGATTAGGGCGGATAAAACCCGGGGAAGCATTCCCTGGTCGCCAATCACGGCGTTTTCTCCGCTGGGAAAATGCGAGTATATACCGTCGGTATAGCTTACTATTCCCCCAGAGAGGACGCCCATGATGTTATCGTTGGTTTCGACCGTGAAACCAACGGCCAAGAGGGTTTCCAGAGAAAGGAAACATGACATGTTTCCGTGCAGGGCATATGTCAAGTGATCGAGCCCCAGTTCGTTTCCCCAGACCTGGCTTATGAATCTTTGCCAGATTCTGGTTACCCGGCCGCCCTGGCCGGCTTTTTCCAAGAATTCCCTTAAAGCATGGCCGAAGGCCTGAATAGCGAATTCGGCATCTTCGGTGGCTTCTACTATCCCCTCTTGGATGAGGATTTTCCCAAAAAATGAGGCGTCAACGAGCATGGATGGGGTTATATGAATTCCCCTATCAACACACTCATTGAGGATTTTTTTCAGTTCAAGGGATCTCTGTAAGATCCCGGAGAGTATCTCCGGACTACAGCTATCCCCCTTGAAGGAAGATATAGCACCCAGAAGAGTTTCGGGGAATATCTTCTGGTTTTCAGACCCATCTTCCAGGGCCTGGATCGACTCCGGAGAGGCGTTAAACCTGTAACCTCCGGATCTCAAGAGAGCGCTTCCCCGCACCTTTTCCCAAATAGCTTTTATTTTTTCAGTAAAAAGCATTCGGTTTTGGCACGAGGATAAGTATTTTTGGATTTTTTGAGCCAGGCTCTCTTTTGTTTCCCGGCTCAATATTCCACTGGCGTGGAACACAGCGTCCAGTTCCACGTTCATGTTTCCATAGTCATCATCGGAAAAAAGGGTGTATACCTTTTTTCCGGGAAACATTTTTTCCAAAGCCAGATAACGGAATACCCACAGATTCTGGCTTTTGGCCGCGGAACCGGTAATACCGAATCCGAGTTCCGGCAGCAAGCTGCCGGGTTTTTTAAACACATAGTCGCAGACGTTGATAAGCTCAACGTTTGTCATCCATTCCTGGCAAATTTTAGCCGCCTCATCTAAGCGGCAGCCATTTTCAGCCAGTTTTGAAAAACAAAGGTTTTCCAGCTCGCCGATGAACTCGGCAAGCCGGCGCTCGTTATTGCCAACCGTTTGTCCGCTAAGGACGACGCGGTCGAAAAGGTCAAGCTTCAAAACGCGGTTGACAATGAACGCGGCTGTTTTCAGCCTTTTCTTGTCCCCAATGGTGGGGATCATAAAGACCAGGATGCTGTTGTTTTCTGTCGCTATCCATTTAAGGAAGCGAATAACCTCCTGATCTATCCTTCCCTTTTCATCCAGAAAAAGGGTTAGATCTAAATTTCTAACGCCCCCCTCTTTATTTCTGGAAGCTTCCATTTGGGCGGTCAAATCGACCAGACCCATGTCCATATTTCCGGTGATACTGGGAAACAGTTTTTCGATAAAAAATCTGTTTCCTGATTCGGAGCTTGAAGCGCTGAGTTTTTCCGCTTCCGCCAGCTTTTTCTCTAGCGTTAGCGTATTGAACTCTTCCCCTGAAAAATATTGGGCCATCATAGCCCATTGCTTATCTCCTGATCTCTGTTCCATCTTTCCCTCTCCCTTTCTTTTTTTTGCTTTTTTTCAATTTTCAAAGAGCGCGCTCGCCTGGTTACTTTTAGCTCAAACGAGCTTGTGATTTTCTAAAGCTGGCCGATTATTGTCCCGCTTGTTGGCTGTGGAAAAAATTGTTTCAGTCTAGAAGAATTAAAATCGGCCGCGGAATTTTAAAAAATCGCAAGCTCATAAGGCCTGGCTGGACTATCTTGATACAATAAGGAATTAGCCTTGCCAATGCCTTATTACGTGAGCGTAAATTTCCGGCGTGCTCACGTCGTGCCATTCTTCCTCAAAAGGATAGCCATAGAGTTTACCCATTTTGGCCAGCTTAGGAAAGAGTTCTTTTTCTATGCTTTTTTGTTTTTTGTTCAGGAATTTGAATACCTCGGGACTGAAAACATAAATGCCGGAATTAACCAGATGGGATTTGCCGCGAGGTTTCCTGGGTTTTTCCTGGAATTCATTGATGATATTCCCCTGCATATGAGCCACGCCCCAATTAGACGGATTGTTGACCGGGGTCAGGGCCATGGTGACCAGGCCTTTGTGGCTTTTATGAAAATTAATCAGTTCCAGGAAATTTATTTTGGTTAAAAGATCGCCGTGGATCACCAGAAAGGGATTGTCTTTGAGATATCTTCTGGCTGTAATAAAAGGAGCAACTGTGCCGGGATTTTTGATTTTATCCCGGGAATAGATAATGCGCACTCCCTGGCTTGATCCGTTTTTGAAATACTTTTTAATCTTGTTTCCCAGAAAGCCTACGGCTAAAACGATGTTTTTAATGTTGTTTTTGTGGAGCGATTCGAGCGTGTATTCTAAAAGCGGTTTGTCATGCACCGGGATCATGGCCTTGGGAGTATCATTGGTAAGCGGGCGAAAATTAATTCCCGGCCCGCCGGCTAAAATGAAGGCTTTGATGTCTTTGGGAACGAGCTGTTTGGAGATGATATATTCAATGGCGTGAGAGCGGTTTCTAATGCGGGAGCCGTCAATAAAATTGTCCAGCATCTTTAAAAGCTCGTTTTTGATGGTGATGGTTATTCTTTGGCGGGTCATGGTTTAGAGTTTAATTTTTATTTTGCATACTGTATCATACTATATCATACTATTTTGTCAAGAACCAGGAAAGAAATTTAAGCAGGCCAAGAGGAGCGGCCCGCTCGGCTGAATTAAAGGTGTTTTTTGGCTAAATTAAAATAAAAAAGCGCTTTAGAAGGCGCTCATGGAGAAAAGACCGGCTAATAAATAACGGCGAAAAATTATTCAAGCGGGGCTGATTGCTGAAGCATATTTTGGGAAATTTTTTTGAGTTTTTTCCTGGTTTTTCGGTGAGATTGAGGAGAATTGAAAAGGACATCTTTTTCGTCCAAAATTTCTATTTTAAAGATTTCTTCAATAATGTCTTCCAAAGTAATAACTCCCTCGAACCTGCCGGTTTTATTCACCACAATAGCCAGATGCAGCCGTTTTTTGAAAAATTTATTTAGAATTTTGTTGATGGGCCGGGTTTTGGAGATAACAAGAAAATTATTTTTCTGGTAAATATCTTTGACGCGGGTGTTTTTTTTCATAAGCGCCAGATCTTTGGTGTAAAGAATTCCTTTTATATTATTAACATTCTTCTTAAAGACCGGGATGCGCGAGAAGCCGATTTTGGCTATTTGAGAGAGTTTTTTTTGGTTTAAGACAGTATTAAGCTCCAGGGCAAACACCAGGGCGCGCGG
>JAHKAQ010000073.1 GCA_018825765.1 Patescibacteria group bacterium | reverse complement strand
GGGAAGAGGAGATAAAAAAACAGGGCGGTAAGTTTTTTATTATTCGGACTTCTAAATTATTTGGTCCGCCAGGAGAGATTTTGGGAGCTAAAAAGAGTTTTATTGATATAATGCTTGAATTAAGTGAAAAACAGGAAGAGATTGAGGTGGTGGACGCAGAAGAGAGCTGTTTTACTTATACCTATGATTTAGCGCGAAAAACAAGGGAAATACTGGAGGCAGGGGCCAGGAAATATGATTATGGAATTTATCATTTGGTTAATCAGGGACCCTGCACCTGGTTTGAGTGCGCCCGAAAGTTATTTGAAATTACGGGAAAAACTGTTAAAATTAAGCCAGTGCCGGCTGAAAAAATTAAGCGGCCGGCTAAACGTCCCAGGTATTCGGCGCTTATCAACAGCCGCGGACCGAAATTAAGACATTGGGAGGCGGCGGCAAGGGAGTATTTGTCAAAAATTAGCTAAGAAGAGAAAATTGTTTATGAAGGCTTTAATCGCGGCCGGAGGCCATGGAACAAGGCTTCGGCCCATAACTTATTCAATAAACAAGCATTTATTTCCAATCGCTAACAAGCCGATGATTTTTTACGCGCTGGAGCGGATAAGTGAAGCTGGAATCAAGGAGGCGGGGATAAATATAAATAAAGGCGAGACCGAAATTCAGCGGCTGGTGGGGAAGGGCGATAAATGGGGTTTAAAGATTACTTATATAGAGCAGGAAGGGGGAGCTTTAGGACTGGCGCACGTTATAAAAAACGCGAAGAACTGGATAGGCAGGGACGAGCTTTTGTTTTATCTGGGAGATAATATTATTTCGACTTCTATAAAGGGTTTAATGGATAAATTCAGGCGCGATAAACTGGATTGCCTTTTGGCGCTTTCCAGGGTGTCGGATCCGGAACGGTTCGGCGTGCCGATAATAAAGGGTAAGCGGATTATAAGGGTGGAGGAGAAACCAAAGAGTCCGCAAAGTGATTTCGCGGTAACCGGCATATATGTTTATTCAAATAAGATCATTCAAGCGGTGGGGAAAATAAAGCCCAGCGCGCGCGGCGAACTTGAGATTTCTGACGCGCATACTTATCTTATTGAGCATGGCGCTAAGGTTGGTTATGAGGAGATAACCGGCTGGTGGAAGGATACGGGGAAACCTAAGGATTTACTGGAAGGAAACGCGCTGGTTTTGGCCGGTATAGAACAAAGCAGGATTAGAGGTTTGGTTGGACGAGATGTAGAAATACAAGGCACGGCAGTAATAGGGGAAGGGACGAAAATTAGCCAAGGAGTTGTGATAAAGGGGCCGGTGATAATTGGAGCGAATTGCAGGATTGAAAAAGCAATCATAGGACCGAATGTGTCAGTTGCTCGCGATTGTGAAGTAAAAGAGACAAATTTAAAAAATACGATAATTTGTCAGGGGTCGCGCGTTATAGGGTGTAAAAAGGGAATAGCGCGGAGCCTTATTGGAAGGGATTGTTTGATCACGGCTGAAGATTCGACTAAGCCCAGGGGCCATCGATTGATTATAGGGGATAAGGCGGAAGTTGAGCTTTAGCCCCGGGTTGTTATACAGAGCAGGACCTTGGCGGTTTTTTTAAAATAGGGCGGCTAGCTCAGTTGGTTAGAGCGTCTGCTCGACACGCAGAAGGTCATAGGTTCAAATCCTGTGTCGCCCACTTTAAATTTTAACAAACATTATGCTGGATAAATTAAGAGAGCTTCGAAGACTTAAAAAGCAGATGGAGGCGATTGAAATAGAGGAAGAAGTAAACGGAGTAAGAGTTAAAATGGACGGAGCAATGAAAGTATTAGGGGTAAGTATCGCCAATAAAGATGACAGGAAGCTGGAAAAGAACGTGCGAAAAGCGTTTAACAAGACGCTGAAGGCAATTCAGAAAAAAATGGCGCAAGACATGATGGGAAGCGGCGGCGGTCTTTTTTAAATTAAAAAATATTTTATGAAAAAACAAAGGTTAAAAAGAAAAATTAATCCGTATATTTTTCGCGGCTATGATATTCGCGGCGTGGTCGGCAAGGATTTGGATTTTGATTTGGTAAAGAGGATCGCCAAAGCTTACGGCTATATGTTGAGCCAGCGGCGAATTAGAGAGGCGGTGGTGGGCCGTGATTGTCGAAAAAGTGGAGAGGAATACATGAAGGCGGTAATCGAGGGTCTGACTGAATCAGGGATAAATGTGATAGATCTTGGGATGTGCCTTACGCAGATGATGTATTTCGCCCAATATCATTATAAAAGTAATGGCGGAGTAATGCTCACGGCTTCGCATAATCCGGCGGAATATAACGGAATGAAGCTGGCGCTCGGTTATTCCTACACGCTGGTTACGGAGGAGATTCAGCAATTGAAGGAATTTGTGGAAAAACAAAAGCAGGTAAAAGGAGCAGAACCAGGCAAGGCAATAAAAGCTGGGGGTTTGCGGGATAATTATTTCGCTGATTTATTAAAGAGGGTAAAAATAGGGAAGACTTTTAAGGTGGTGGTGGACGCGTCGTCGGGAACGGCCGGAGAGTTCGCGCCGGATCTTTTGAAAAGGGCTGGATGCGAGGTGGTGGGTCTTAATTGCAGGGTGGATGGAAATTTTCCCGCCGGGACGCCGGATCCAACTGAGGAATATATTTTAAAGAGGCTGGGTGAGAAAGTGGTGAATGAAGGCGCTGATTTGGGGTTGGCTTTTGATGGAGACGGTGATCGCATGGGAGTGGTTGATGAATCAGGCCGGTATATCTGGGCTGATGTTTTGACCGCGATTTTTGCCGATGATATTTTGGATTTTTTACCCGGAGGGAAGATCGTTTATAACGTGCTTTGTTCTAAGGTAGTGGATGAGGTAATCGCGAAAAAGGGCAAGTCGATTATGTGGAAAACAGGTCATAGTTTTATAAAAGATAAAGCGGCCCAGGAAAGAGCGGTTTTCGGCGGGGAGCTTTCGGGTCATTTTTTCTTTTTGGATAATTTTTACGGGCACGACGACGCTCTTTTCGCGGCGCTTCGCTTGTTGGAGTATTTAGCCAGAAAAGGGCAGAGTTTTTCAAAAATTATTGATTCTTTCGGCACTTATATCTCCAGTCCAGAGATAAAATTGGGATGCGCAGACGATGAAAAAGTTAAATTAGTGGACGTGAAACTAAAGGCGGATTTAAAGGCGGCGTTTAAGACTGAAACTAAGAAGGTAACTACGATTGACGGAGTGCGTTTGGATTTCGCAGACGGAATGCTGGTGGTTAGATACTCACAGAACGGGCCGTATATTACGGTAAAGTTTGAAGCCAAGGAAAAAAAGGCTTACCAAGAGCGAAAACAAAAATTGCGCGAAATTTTAGAAAAATATTCAGAGATAGAGTGGGAGGGCGATAAAGGGGCGAACGTGGAGGCGATAAAGAAATGAAGTTGGGTTTTTACGCCAAGCCCACTATTTTTTTTACCTGAATTATTTTTTGGCTGGCTATTTCTTTGGCTTTTTTCGCGCCCTGGGCCAGGATTTGAGCCGCGCTATTGTCATCTATTTTTTGGAATTTTTTTTGGTAATTTGCGAGGAATTGGGAGACAACTTGACTTAATTCTTTTTTGAATTGTCCGTAACCCTTATTCTGGAATTTTTTCTCCAGTGTCGCTCCGTCGGTATGAGTCAGGAGAGAGTAAATGGAAAGAAGGTTGGTGATGCCGGGTTTTTTTTGGCCGGTTTTTATCTGGTCGCCGGAGTCGGTGGTGGCGCGCATTATTTTTTGAGCGGCCAGCTTGGGAGGATCATTCAGGGCGATATAATTGTTAGGCGATGGAGCGGATTTGCTCATTTTTTTGGTCGGATCATCCAGGCCCATGAGGCGGCTGCCCTGGATTCTTTTTTTAATCAGGGGCTTGGGAATGGTGAAAACTTTTTTCCGGTATTGTTTATTGAAGCGCTTGGCAAGAATTCGGGCGAGTTCCAGATGCTGGGATTGATCCTGGCCAACGGGCACGATAGCCGTGTCATAGAGCAGGATGTCAGCGGCCATAAGCACGGGGTAGCTCATGAGTCCTAAATTGATATTTTGTTTGTTTTTTCGGGCTTTGTCCTTGAATTGGGTCATGCGCTCCATTTCAGCGGTTTTTGTCAGGGTATTTAAAATCCAGCAAAGTTCGGCGTGCTCGCTTACGGATGACTGGATAAACAGGATTGATTTTTCCGGATCAATGCCTGAAGCGAGAAAGTGTTTGGCGGTTTGGAGGGTATTTTTTCTTAAAGTTTCGGGGTCTTGTTTTATGGTGATGGCGTGAAGGTCCACAATACAGAAGATGCTTTGGTATTTGTTTTGGAGTTTGGCGGCGTTTTTTAGCATACCGAAATAATTACCCAGATGCAGGTTGCCCGAAGGCTGGATGCCGGAAAAAAGGCGGGGTTTCATAGTGAAATTATTAAGTGATAAATTAGTCAGTGGCTTTGATGGCTTTATTTTAGGGGATTGGAATTTATTGTAAAGCGCGGGCTGGTATCTGGTGATTTTTGAAATTTACTTTAGTCATATAAACTGATAATGTTTTAAGGATTTAGATAATTTTTAAATTCATCTCATGTCTTTTAAAAGAATGGTTTTTTTGAGCGGTTTTTTGGCGCTCATGGTTTTTTTGAGCGGCTGCGGTTGTAGCAAGACTCAACTTTGCGGCGACGGAATTTGCGACCAAAATGAAATAAACAATCCCAGGTTGTGTCCCAGGGATTGCGAGACAGTAAAAGGTCAGCAGAAGAGAAAAGAACAGGCGGCCGGACCGGATTATTATTTTATCGCGATTCATAATGAGCCCTATCATGATCAGGAACTGGATCTGGCGGAGAATTACGCGATTTTAAAAGAAATGATAAAAAAGGCGGACGAATATAATATTAAGCTGACTTTAATGTTTAGCCCGCAGTGGGCAGACCTTATTCAGCTGGATGACCTTGAAGCCTGGAAGGACAGGGGGCATGAGATAGCGGCTCATCATCATAGCATTTATCATGGAAGCTGGGACGGCTATACTAATTATTCCAGGGAAAAAATGGAGGAATTAAGAAAAAAGAACCGGGTGAATATTATAACGCGCAAGAAAGTTCCGGTACCGGAGACTTATCTTGGGACTTTGGATGATTTTATGGAAAAATTAAAAAAGATAAATCCTGAAATGAATTCAGGCTGCGTGAACGAGGAAGGAGATAAAAACGCTATGCCGGACGGGATAATTTATGGCACTTGTTCGGGCTACGCTAACTTTGGCACGCCCGGGACAAGGATAGCGGGAGACGCGGAGGCGCAAAAAGGAAAAAATGATTTTGTGACGGCGGGGACGGTGAAAGGGATAACCAGGAAATGGCTGGCGCATTATCAGATTTTTAAAGATGAGAAGGCCGGAGAGACTATGTTTAGTTCCATGGATTCCGGGGCGTATGGAGTTGTGGCGCACAGTAGCAGGGGTGACGCGGATGAGTATTACGAATTTCTTGAGTTTTTACATAAAAAGGATCCGGGAGGCGGAGGGAGCAAAACTGTGTCGGAAATAATAGAGGGAGAATTACTGCCTGAGGAGCAGATGGGGGCTTTGTAGAGAGAGAATCATGTTTTTTTGACTCCTTTCCTTGTTCGGTTTTCTATACAAAATAAATCACTGTTCACAATGTAATCGCGGGTAATAGTTTAGTGGGCACAGAGGGAATCGAACCCCCGACCAATTGGTTAAGAGCCAACTGCTCTACCTAGCTGAGCTATGTGCCCGTTGCGGCCTATACGGTTTAGGCAGGCCGCGATAGCTTACAACCTACAATATGGGACGCGGGTTGTAAAGTTTAGCGGGTGATTTTTAGACCTCAATTATAACCGGAAGCACCATGGGCCGGCGCTGGGTTTTATTGAACAGGAACTGGCCGATCTCGTCTCTTATGGCGTTTCTAACGTATTCCCAGTTGATGGCGTGAGAGCCGCCGGTTTTTTGGTGGATGACGTTGCGGATGAGCTGGCGGGTTTGCTTGAGCAGTTCCTGGTTGTTTTTCATGTAGATAAAGCCGCGCGAGATAAGATCGGCGTTGCCCACTGGTTCGCCGGTTTTGGAATCAATGGTGACGATTATGGTAAACATGCCGTCTTTGGCCATTTGCATGCGCTCTCTTAAGACGACATTTCCAATGTCGCCCACGCCCAGGCCGTCCACCATCACGTAGTTGGCCGCTACTTTTTCATTTAAGATTCTGCCGCCCTGTTTATCAAATTCGATAACCGAGCCGTTTTCAGCTATAAAAATATTTTCTTCAGGCATTCTTAGTTCCTGGGCGATTTCACCGTGAAGCCTTAACATGTAATGGTTGCCGTGGATAGGAATCAGGTATTTTGGCTTAACCAGATTAAGCATGAGCTTTAAGTCTTCGCTTTTGGCGTGGCCTCCGGAGTGGACGTCCATCATTTTGTAATGCACCACGTGCACTCCTTTTTTATATAAGCCGTCCTTGACGTTTTGCACGGTGCGTTCATTGCCTGGAATCACAGAGGAAGAAAAGATGATGGTATCTCCTTTGATTAATTCAATGTAGCGGTGTTCGCCGTTGGCGATGCGCATGAGAACCGCGTTGCCTTCTCCCTGGGCGCCGGTGCACATAATTATAACTTTTTCCGGCGGATAATCATTGACCCGGGAGATGTCAATAAAGGTTCCTTGTTTGGCTTTAATATAGCCCATCTTTAGAGCGATTTCCACGTTTCTTTTCATGCTATAGCCGTCCACGGCTATTTTTTTGTGGAATTTTTCCGAGATTTCCACCATGTGGCGGATACGAGTGATGAGAGAGGAAAAAGTGCCGGCGATGATTCGGCCTTTGGCATTTCTTATAATTTGTTCAAAAGTGCTTCTAACCTTACTTTCAGAGATGGTGAATCCAGGCTGGCCGGCGTCGGTGGAATCACTCATAAGAGCCAGGATTCCTTTAGAGGAATTTTGGGCTATAAGGGCGATGTGGCCGATGTCAGTCGGGTCTTCTCCAATAGGGTTTTGGTCAAATTTGAAATCTCCGGTATGGACAACGGTGCCAACCGGAGTGTGGATAGCTAATCCCAGAGCGTCAGGGATAGAATGGCAAACATGAATAAATTCTATTTCAAAGGCGCCCAGTTTAATTTTATCTTTGGGTTGAACCTCGTTTATTTTTAATCTGGGGCTGTTATTATATTCTTCCTGGCGTTTGGCAATAAGGGCTTTAGTCATGCGGCCGGTGAAAATGGGCGGATTATTGAGGACCCTGATATGGTGAGGAATAGCGCCTATATGATCCATGTGGCCATGGGTTACAATGACGCCGCGGATGCGATCCAGCTTGTCCCGCAGATAACGGGAATTGGGGATAACATAGTCAATGCCGGGCATTTCCTCGTCAGGGAATTGAAGGCCCATGTCAATAATAATAATATCGCGGCCATATTCCATGACGGTCATGTTCAGGCCCACTTCCTCAAGACCGCCCAAAGGAATTATCTTTAGCGTGTCATCTGATTTTGAGATGTGCTGTTTATATTGCTTGGTTTTTCTATAGGGTTCGGCGTTTAAGGTTATACCCCGGGCGCGGTAGCTTTTTTCCCGGCCGCCTTTTTGTTTTTGTCTTGGATTGTATCTCGTTTTTCGCGTTCTTGGATTAGCCCTGGAGCTAGAACCGGAATGAGAACGAGAAGAAACGGTTCCAGGGATTTTCTGTTTTGTTGCAGTCATAGTTAATTACTGATTTAAAAATTATTAATTTTTTTGTTTTTGTTTTTTTATATTCTTTACTTTTTAGGTATGGAATATTGGTGCCGAGAGAGGGATTTGAACCCTCAAGGACAAAAGTCCACTAGCTCCTGAAGCTAGCGTGTCTGCCAGTTTCACCATCTCGGCCGAGCTTTTTAATAATGGAATTGTCGCCAAATTTTCAGTCAAATCTATAAATGGTCACAAAAAACAATAATACCCTTGTTGAAATGGCGGAATTGTTTCAAGATTTTTAGAAATAAAAAAATTTGAGATTAAAAATGAGAAACAAAATTATTTTTTGTTTGACAAGAAAAAGCCTTTATATTTATTAACTATATATCACTAAGGCTTAATTGTCAAGTATTTTTTTCTTTAGTTTGCCAGATTTCAAAAAGTCCAAGCGCGATGAAAAGAAAAGCTAGAATGCCCGCGCCTTTTAAAAGCACGCCCGGGATCAGGAGGAAGATAAAAAGAATAGCTGAAATAATGTAAAGTAGTCCGCCAATTACTTCCTGATAATGGGGCAGGTCGCCTAGTTGTTTTTTTGTTCCGATTGAGACCAGTATCTTGCCTATCAAAAAGAGAACGACGCAGATTCCCAAGTAAATGAGTATTTTTCGCGGATCATTCTCGGCTACCTGGGCGTCTAATTGTTTTTCGAAGTTTTGGAAAAATTCCCGGGTCATGTTTGGTTTTTTAGTTTTTGTTTTAATTTTTCAACTAATTCCACGGGTGACGGGTCCTGGTTTAGGCTTAAAGCAAGATAATAGGATATCCAATCGCCAAAAATAAGGGCGTGGAAAATTCTTTCCGCGCGGTTTTGGCCCTTGATTGGAATGTTTATAATTTCATAATTCATTGTTTGTAAAATTTCGTTTGTGAGGCGCATTCTTTTTTGGTTTTTGGGCAGGGAGCCGGGATTATCCAAAGACAGGATAATAAATTTTTCAGGATCGCCGTTTAGGAAGCCGTTATATTCATTGTGATTGAGTTCTGGATAGTAATTGCAAAAGGCCGGGAATTTTGAGTTTTCATTGATTTTTATTTTGTTGATTAAAGCGGTGAATCTCAGGGAGTAATCAGCATAATAGATTGGTATTTTGGTTTTTATTTTTTTAACGATGATTTGGGCTTGTTTTTGTATTTCTTCCTGGTCCAGGGTTTTTAGAAAATGGCTTGTTTCCTGGAGTGATTTTACGGCGCCGGTAATTAAACCTAAATTTTCAAGTATTTTTGTCATGGCGGAAAACGAGGTAGGCAGAGCCCAGCGCGGCTGAAACCCGGGTTGATTTACGCGATAATTAACCGCTGGTATATTGTCATTCTGGCTAGTCTGGTAAAGCGTGCCGCCGTTCGAGAAGGTGATAATTTTCAGGCTTTCTTTTTTAGCTTGTTTGTATGAGGATAAAGTTTCTTCAGTGCTTCCGGAAAAGGAACTAACAAAGATAAGAGGGTTGGAAGTTCTCTGCCGGGGGAGACCATAATTGAGGTGATTTTGGACTAAAAAATTGACCTGAGGCAGGCTTTTGAGCAGGTAGCCGGGCATAGCTGAACCACCCAGACCGCAGATTATCAGGGAATCGAATTTTTCTTTTTTGATACCGCTGTCAATATTGGGAGTAATGTTGTCAGCCGCGTTAAAGCCGGCCTGGAACTGTTTGGAGGTGTCCAGAATTACCTGTTTTAAGTTGCTTTTGTCAAGCTTATCATTCATAAGAATTGTTTATTTTTTGGCTCTTTTTTCTTCCAGGTACCAGTTGGTAATTTGAGAATATCTCTTGGAAGGGTCTCCTATATTTTTTAAGGTAATGCCCATAACTTTTCTATTTACCGGATACAGATAATATGGAGAATAAAGGAAAATAGCCGGAATATCCTGGTTGATTAAGAGTTGGAATTTCTGGTAAAGCTGGTTTCGAACTTCTTCATTTTCCTCAGTTCGGCCTTGATCAAGCAATTCATCGGCCTGGCTATTGTTGTAGCTCACGATATTTTGTCCAGGACTTTTTCTTTCACTTGAATGCCAATATGGTCTTGGATCAGGATCCACGCCTAAAGTTTCGCCGAAAAGCAGGGCATCGTATTCACGCGGTTCGATTTTACTGTTCGTTAAGTCGCCGATTGACAGAACCTCTAAAGTTACCAGGATACCGGCCTCTTCCCATTGTTGTTTTACGAGTTCGGCGGTTTTTACGAGTTCAGGATAGTCGGCGGTTGTAAGGGTAAGAGCCAGGGGTTCTTTTGATTTATTGTAATAAACCTGTCTGGCTGGAATTTCTTCTTCTCGCGCCTGTTCCTGACTGCTGTTTTCTGTATTCTCTTCTGGTTCTTCTGCTTGCTGGTCATTTTCCGGCGTCCAGTCTTTGAGTTTCCAGCCTTGTTTTTCTAAAATTTCCCTGGCTTTTTCCCGGGAACAACCTCGTTTTTCGAAATCAGCTACATTATCCATGGGAATGGTGAGCACTGGAGAGTCAACTTGCTTGCCTCTATCAAGCAGAATATCAGAAATAATTTGATCTTTGCAGGTGGCCCAGGCCAGGGCCTGCCTTACGTTGTCGTCAGCGATGAATTCGTTCTGGTAAATGTTTAGAAAAATTGCGTAATAGCGGGGCAGAGAAATTTCATTGATATTTGTTTTTCGAGTGTCTATTGTTTCTAGGTTGTGATGACTTAAGTCGTTTACAGCCATAATTTCCCCGGAATTTAAGGATTGAACAGCTTTTTCCTGAGAGGGAAAGAATTTAACAAGGATTGTTTCAATATACGGCTTGTCAAGATAGTAATGTTTATTGGCTTTTAGAATTATTTGGCTTATGGATTTGTCTTTTTCTTTTTCGAGCCGGTTAAACTGATATGGTCCGGCGCCAATCGGAGATTTATTATATTCGGAAATCTGGAATTCCTCGGGAGTCACGTCCTGCCAGATGTGTTTTGGCAGGATGCCAAAGGTTAGATTATGAAGAAAGGGGACAAATGGTTTCTTTAAGGTGAAAATAATTTGGGTATCGCCGTTTGACCTTACTTCTACTCCGGCCCAGTTGGGCCTTAAGGGGGATTTGTAGCGGGTGTTTTGGATAGTGTTTATGGTAAAAAGCACGTCTTCGGCCGTGAGCCGGGTGCCGTCATGAAAAAGGACATTTTCCTTTAAATTGATAGTATATTGGGTTTTATCCTCGTTTATTTCCCAGCCTGAAGCGATGTCGTTTATTAGCTGGTTGTTTTGATCATATTTCATGAGGCCGGAGAAGATGAGTTGAGCCAGATCCATGTCGGCTTCGTTACCCTGGGCCAGAACTGGATTTATGTATTCGGGTTTGCCGACAATGCCTTCAATAAAGGTGCCTCCAACGGCCGGGACAATGGTTGTCTTTTTAAGAAAAGTGTTAGCGAGAGTCCAGGCCAGGGAAGAAAGAAAACAAAAGAGGAGAGAAACAAGAATAATTCTTTCTTTGGTGGCAAGCGATTCAGTGAGCTTCTTTACAAAAGCGGCCGCCAGCTGGTAGTTTTGTTTGATTTTAGATGATATTCGGGCGTTAAAAGACATTAGCTTATGATTAAATTAGCTAAAATTGAACCGGTGAAGATAATGCTTATTATGATGGTGGCAAAAAACAGGAATCTATCCAGGCCGCGGCGCGTGTAATATGATTCTGAATCTCCACCCAGGGCGCCGGATAAGCTTGATCCTCGATTTTGAAGCAGGACACAGATAATAAGCAGTGAAGCGGTAATAAGGTTAATTATGGAGGTGATAGCGGACATCATTCTTCTTTATAGCCAATGATGGTATTAATGGCGTAATTGGTTAGGCTTATGATTATTACTCCCCAAAAGGCCGGCCAGAATCCGGAGATTGACAGGCCCGGGACAATAAGGGCGACTAAGATAAGCAGGGAAGTGTTGATTACAACGGTAAATAATCCCAGGGTTATTAAAATAAAAGGGGAGAAGATTAATTTTAGAATTGGTTTTATGAAGGTGTTTATGATTCCCAGAATGGCGCCGGCCAGCATTAATTGCCACCACGAACCGGAAAAATCAAGCCCGGGCAGTAAATAGGCGGAAATGGAAACAGCAAGGGCGTTGGAAATTATTTGAATAATGGTTTGCATGATTTAGTTTTTTATTTCAATATTGATGCGGCTGTCCATATCAGGGACTGTTTTTCGAAAAGGCGGCCAAAATTTTATTTCTATTGATTCTATGTCAGTAAATTGAGCGTAATGAGCTTTTAAGGCTCTTTCATTATACCCTTTTATTTCATCTTTGTTGAATATTTTAGTGGAGAGTTTGGGCCGGAAGCGTCCTTTGATTTTTACCGCGATGGTCGCCTGTTGATTTTGGGAGGAGATTTTTTCAACGGTAAAGGACAGGCTTTGGGGATCGTAGCCTAGAAATTCCTGGTTATCTTCGGTAAGTTTTTCCAGTTTCTGATTAACCAGGGATTCGAGCTCTTTGTTTTTAAAAACCGCGGCGGTGGTTTTTAAGGTCATGGAAGCTTCAAAATGGTCGGTTTCAAACGGAGCGGCTACGCTGGAGTGGAAGGATATGACGGTATCAAGAGTGCTTCTTGGGCCAAGCTCCTCTCCGTCTCTTAAGCGGTTTTTTAATTTTTCAATATTGTTTTTGGAGATTTGATTTATAAGGTTGTTTTTTATTAACTGAATATCGTCTTCGGTGACAAGGGTGGCGGTGCGGATGCCGCCGGAAAAAGTTTCGGCGCTCGTGGCGGTAACTTTTTCGTTCATGAAGTCGTCGTATTTTTCAAACTTGAATTTTCCCGGAGGGATATGGCCGGCTACTCCTTTTTCTATGGCCGCGGCTTCAACGGTTCTTGTTTTCCCCCGGTAGACAATAGTGTTTTCTTTGAGGGCTATTTTTTGCTCCGGGCCGCTGCCATTGGAAAATATGAGAACATCTCCCTGTTTAAATCCTTGGGCGCGGGTATAGCCGTTGGTTATGGTAATTTTTCCAGTGGCGTTTTCTTCCAGGCGTTTGGGGGGCATGTCTTTTATGGTTTGATTGGTTTGACTTTCTTCAGACAGGAGAACTCCACGGATAGTGTTATTTTCGTAATCAATATTTGAGGCGTTGGGATCCAGGGTTACGCTTATTTCCAGTTCTTTTGTCTGGGTTTTAGGAATAAGGGTGATGTTGGCGCGTGAGAGCACGAAATAAAAAGCGCCCAGGGAAATAATAATGCCTATAACCACGAACCAGAAAATGATTTTTCTGGCAGATACTCCTGAATCATATTGTCCCAGGTGTTCTACGGGCATGGTTAATTATTCGTTGAATTAGTTGTCTTTTTCAAGATAATTTTCAGCTGCTTTTTGCTGGGCTTCCTGCTTGCTGAGTCCCTGACCCTGGGAAACCATTTCAGAGCCAATAAAAGCGCCTACCCTAAATTGTTTATCGTGATCTGGTCCGCTTTGAGATAAGAGTTTGTAAGAGGGAGTAACGCCTGCTTTTTCCTGAATTTTTTCCTGAAAAAGGCTTTTGGGATCCCGATACAGCTTGTCGTTTATGATGCCGGGAAGTTCTTTGATTATATGCTTCGTGATAAATTTTTTACAAGCGTCATATCCTCTGTCCAGATAGATAGCTCCAATTATGGCTTCCAGGGCGTTTGCCATAATGTAGTTTTTACTGCGGGACTGTGATTTTGATTCGCCGCGGGAAAGGAGTAGGTGGTCATCGATGGATAATTCCCGGCCTATTTTTGAAAGATTATCTCCCTTAACTAGAGCAGCTCTTAAACTGGTAAGTTCTCCTTCGGGTTTTTTTTCGAATTGATTGAATAAGTATTCGGTTACAATAAGTTCTAAAACAGCGTCGCCTAAAAATTCCAGCCTTTCATTGTGCTCCAAGTTTTCGTGGCGATGTTCGTTAAGATATGAACGATGAGTGACCGCGGTTTGGAGCAGGTTAATATCCTTGAATTCGATTTTTATTTTTTTGGCCAGCTGGTGTATTTTTTCTGACATTTTAAATTATTTTACTCATCTTTTTGGGGTTCTCCCATTTCGCGATAAATGGTTCCTAAAACTCCGTTTATGAATTTGCCGGAAGACTGACCGCCATAAGCTTTGGCAAGTTCTATGGCTTCGTTAATAGCTACTTTGGGCGGGACTTCTTTGGTGTTTTGAAAAAGCAGTTCATAAATGCCAAGACGAAGCACGTTTCGGTCAATGGCTGCGATTTGATCCAGGGGCCATTCAGGCGCGGCCTTTTCGATCATCTGGTCGATTATTTTTCTTTTTTTATAGACTCCCTGAACCAGCTTGTTTATGAGGTCATGATCCACGCTTTGATCGAATTTTTTTATGTTTCTTTTTGTAATTTGTTTGATATCCTGTTTTTTGGTTTTTTTGAAATCCCATTCATAAAGGGTTTGCATGGCGACTTGACGACTAAGATGCCGGCTGTTCATAAAGCTTATTAGCTTAAGAATTATTGGAAGATTTTGATTTTAACTGTTTTTTCAAGGGATCGACTATTTGACGTCCTTTATAGTAGCCGCAATTGCCGCAAAGGGTGTGGTTCTGTTTCATTTTACCGCAATTGCCGCATTTTACCAGTTGTTTTGGTTTTAAGGCTTGGTGGGAGCGGCGCCGGCGGGTTCTTGATTTGGAATGTTTTTGCTTGGGGACGGGCATGGGAAAGATTTAACATTAAAAAACCACTAATTTGGTAGGTGGTTTGGATAAGTAAGATAATAGAGGAAAAGCGGGAAAATTTCAAGAGGCAAGGATTAAGTAGAGCAGTGCTTTTAAAATGGTTGGGAAAATAGCTTCTTTTGAAGCTTTTTTTATTGCAATATATCTAAAATTCATTGAACAATTAAACGGGATAATTTTTAAATCAGCATTTTTTTAACCGGTCCAAAGCTTTTTCGATGAATGGGGCAGGGGCCGAATTTTTTCAGGTTTTCCAGGTGTTTTTTGGTGCCGTAGCCTTTGTGAAGTTCAAAGCCGTATTGGGGATAGAGTTCGGCCATCTGGGTTATCAGGCGGTCGCGGCTGACTTTAGCGATAATAGAGGCGGCGGAAACAAGGGGAATAAGTTCATCGGCCCGGGGCAGGTTTTTTTGGGCGATGGAGAGATTGGGAATGATCTGATTGCCGTCAATGATGATTATTTGAGGAGACAATTTGTGTTTTATTTTTAGGTCGGAGATTGAGCGCTTCATGGCCAGAAAAGTGGCGCCAAGGATGTTCAGGCGGTCGATGGTTTGGGGCGAGGCCAGGCCCACGCCGAAAGGGAAATTGCGCGTTATGAGCGTGAAGAGCTTTTCTCTTTTTTTCGGGGTTAATTTTTTAGAATCTTTTATTTCGGTTTTAGACAGGAGCTTTAGATCTTTTTGTTCCATGATAACTATAGCGGCCATAACCGGTCCGGCTAAGGGGCCCCGGCCGGCTTCATCAACGCCGCCGATAAAGGAATGGTTTTTAGCGAGGATTTTGAGAAATTCAAGGGCGCGCATATTTGGTAAAAGACCTGAAATTAGTCTGTTTTTTGGAGTTGATTTTTGTTTGAGAGAAGAATAAGAGTCGTAGCCGCGGCTAAAACAATGGAAATAATAATATTAGTCGCGGTAAAAGAGAGAAAAATAATAGCGCCGGCGGCCAGGATAAGGATAGAAGCAATGTTTGGAGTGAGCGGCCGGTCCTGGGGTTTGTTTTTAAAAAGGGTTAATAAAAACATGGAAATAAAAATAAGGCCAAGAATCAGCCCGGGTTTTACCAGGCGGCTTATCGCGCCGCGAGAGACGATGTCGGCTGTAAGAAGGAGAAAATAATAAATGAGAAGAGCCCAGGAGAGATGATGAAGGACAAAGGAAGCTTTAATTTTTCTTTTCATGGCTGAT
>JAHKAQ010000072.1 GCA_018825765.1 Patescibacteria group bacterium | reverse complement strand
TGAAATAAAAAAAGAGCTGGAGTAGATTTTTATAATGTTTTAATTTTTTCTTTCGTATTTTTTTAGGGCGGTTCTTTTATAATCTCTCTTGTTGATTTTTAAAAGAAAGGGGGTGAAAGTGATGTTGAAGAAAGGAGTATTAAATTACACTGGAGTCAATATGGATTGGCTTAAAAGAATGGGAAAGATTTGTATTTTAATTTTTCTCGCGCTTGTTTTGATTCTCCTGGCTTTAAAAGTGTATTCATATTTTTCATCTCGAAATGGATCTCAAGCCAATAAGATAGGAATGGCAACGCTAAATCTTGAAGTTACGGACGAAAACGGCCAGGCGCTCGCGCCTCTGGATATAAAAGACGTATATCCGGGCTGGGATTATGAAATGAGAGGTTTGATTAGAAATACAGGTTCAGTTGATTTGATATTTAGAACCCAGGTTTTGAATGGGAATGATGATTTTGGTTTAATTTCAGGCACGGTGTTTTATGATTTGGTGATCTTAAATCAGGCTGGAGTCGAGGTTTATTCCCGGAACGGGTATTTGGCCGTCTTAAACCAGGATAACCAGTTTATGAATATTTTAATTAACCCGGAGGAAGTCTTTGATTATAGATTTTGTTTGAAGATACCCGAAGATATGGATGATTTTTTGACGCCGGAAAATGAAGATGACAATCAGTATCAGGGCAAGAGCCTGGAATTTGATTTGGGCATTCAATCAACCCAAGCTGATAATACCAGCTGGCAGGGGTCTTTGGGCGGCGCTTCTTTGTGGTAGATTGGCTGGGACCCGGGCGCGATTTATAGAAACACTGCTCGCGGGATAGAGAATTAAACAAAGTTATGATCGCAACAAGATTTTTTTATAGATTTATTTTGGGCCTGTTTCTGATATTTTTCGCGGTTTGGGCGTGGCGGATTTGTGAAGCCTGGGCGTTTTTTTCCAGGACAGAGGTTTTGGGAGGAAAAATTTCCCTGGGCGACTGGCAGGGGCCGCGGCTGGAGATTATAAGCGCGAACCAGGAGGGTGAAGCGTCAGGAAACTTAAAGATAAAATTGCGAGCAGCGGACAGTAATTCCAGGATAAAATCGTTGCATTATAGCGTTTTTTCACATCAGCCGGGGGATGATGATTCGGATTGGGTAGAGCCTGTACTTGAAGCGGATTGTTTTGACGGGGCGTGCGACGAGAGCGAGGAGGAGTCGGAAATTGTCATGGCCTTAAAGACTATACAGAATCCGGATCATAAATTGTGCCCAGGCGATAATCGCTGGTGCTTGAATAAGCCTTTGCCCCAAGGGAATTATTATTTGGAAATTTGGGCCCATGACGAGAGCGGCACTGTTTCTGTTTCGGGTAATCAGAGTGAAAAATTAGTTTATTCTTTTTATAAAAAGAATTCCAGGCTAATTTGTGATTTGGATAACTTGTTTTTCAGAGCCGGGGAAGCGGTTGGCTTTGGGGATATTTCTTGCGAGAACGAGCCGGCGCTTATTGAAGTAAAATGGGATTTTGATAAAAAGGACGGAGTGGATTTTGAAAATCCGGATTTTTCGGGAATAAGCCCAACGCTGGAACAGGGATATGTTTATCCGGGAACTTATGAGGTAACGGTTAAGGCGAAAAATGAAGCCGGAGAGGAAAAAGAAGAGTCTTTTTTAGTGAATGTTTCTAATCCCTGGTTGGGTTTTGGTGATTTGCTGATAAATGAAATAATGCCTGATCCGGTTGGAGAAGATAAAGCCTTGCTGGAGCAGGGTGAGTGGATTGAAGTATATAACCGGCTTGGAGTCGGAGTCGATCTTTTAGGGTTTGCTTTTTACGACAGTTACGATAGTCATGATTTGCCAGTAACGCGGGAGAATTGCAAGGACGGAATAACAACAATAGGTCCTTATGGTTATTTGGTGGTTTACCGGAATGGAGATGAAAATTTTTCATTGAATAATAGCGGGCGGGAAGAGGTAAGATTTTTTGATGGTTTTTTAGAAAACAATCCTTTGCTTTTGGATGGTATGGAGTATGACGGTGGAATTGAGCAGGGAATGGTTTTGGCCAGGATTCCTGATGGACAGGGGGATTTTGAAAAAACACAGGCGACAAAAGGCCGGGGAAATGAATAGAAAGGATGATAACTTAAAACCCCCCGTCGTTGCGGGGGGTTTTATGATTATTAAACCAGGTTTGCGTTGAAACATGGCAAAGACATTAATGTGCGACAAAATAAGTCTATGGTAGTTTCGGAAACTTTGGTTTTTTTTTCGCACATTTTGTTTTGCCTATTTATAATTAGCTAACTAGCTAGAGTCAGCTTTTAAATGTTTGAAACGCGTTGGCTGTAAATCTTCAGGTGTTCCAGTTGGGAGGGCGTAAGGGTTTTGGCCGCGGAAACGGCTTCACTGATATCGTTTTGGGAAAATGATTTGGTTTGTCCAATTTCCAGGTAATCAGAGTAGCCCATTTTTTTGGCCAGATAATCTTCAATGTAAATCTTGTGTTCAGCCGAAAGCGTTGAATCATTGTTAATGTCCAGGTATTGCTTTACTGCCGAGCGGGCGAGAGTGGTTAAACTGTCGCCGGTGGCCGCGGTTACTTCAAAGGCGTCGCCGCTTTGGGAAATTATGGTTTCACCGGCCGGTTCTTCTGTTGCTTGAGGTTCTGAAGTTTCGGGTTGGATTGCTGTTTCTCCTGATTGTTCTTCGGGTTGCTCGGTAGTTTCTTCAGGTTTTTGGGAGTCCGCGCTTTGTTCTGTTTGAGAAAGAGTTTCTCCTGTTTGCTCATTGGCTAATTCCTGTTCTTGCTCTTCAATTAATTTTTGAAGGTCAGTTTCTTCCTCTGTTTTCTGGGCGACTTGACCTTGCTCTTCCTCGACTCCGCGTTTGGAATATGAGTAAACACCGAGGGCAATAGCCAGCACTATAACAATAGACAAAACTATGCGAATATTATCTTGTATCCAATTTTTGGTTTCCGAAAGCCAATCTCCCGAAGATTCGGGTATATTGCTTTCGTCTTCCATCTTTGTTTCACCTCCCTTCCTTTTTCTTTTGTTTTAAAAGTTTAAATTTCATGGCCTTAGGCCTTGAAATGTTCGACCGTTAGGGAATCCTAGCAATGGAGAAAGATAGTGTCAAGCAGACAATTTATTTTATTTTTGGGATTTTTTAAGCTTGTCACTGGAAAGTTTGAGCAGACGCCAGCGCTGATTAAGATCTTTTTTGAATTGAACGTTAAAGCTGGAAAGGCACGGGGATGATTTTTGTTTTTCTTTTATAAATCGTTTTAATAGTTTTCTTTGGCCGGGATCTATTTCAAAAAAAGCCTGGATATTGAGGCTGGCCAATTGTTGTTTGATTTTAAAGATTTGCGTTAGGGCTTTTTTGATAAGCCCGGCGCCTGAATCCGAGGCTATAAGGGCTTGGCGTGGCTCGTGCTTTATTTCCGGCTGGGTTTTTTGATATTTCCTAGCTGAAAGATATGGAAGATTGGCCGAGATAATAAGATACTGGAATTTTTTTAGATTTTTTTTAGAAAGCGCGGCCAGGAGTCCGGCTTTTTTTAGCTGGATTATTTTTTCAAGGCCATGATTTTTTAGATTTTTTCTGGCAAGATCAAGCGTCTTTTTATTTTTGTCCGTGGCTATAAAAGAGAGATGTTTTTTGTCTTTAATGTTTTTGGCGCAAGCGATTATGATACAGCCGGTGCCGGTGCCGATATCAGCTATTAAAATCGAGCGGTTATTCGCGGCGCGGTTTTTGGGATGCTGGATTATTTCTAGGGCTCGTAAAATTTCGTCAACCAAGAGTTCGGTTTCGGGCCGGGGGATAAGGGTGTTTTTGTTTATTTTAAATCTCAGGCCGTAGAAGTTTTTGACGCCGGTCAAGTAGGCCATGGGCAGGCGGTTTTTGGTTCTTTCTTTGGTCAGCTTTAGGATTTTTTGTTTTTGTTTGAAATTTATTCGGGTTTTATGGTTAAGGTAAAGCCAGTGTCTTGGCTTTTTCAGGACATGCATAAGAATGAGTTCAGCGTCAAGATGAGGAGTAGGAGACGCGAGGGCCAGTTTTTTTGAAATGAGCGCGAGAATATCTTTAAGTTCGGGATTGGAGCATGTTTTTTCGCAATTGAAGTTCATGTTGCTTGAGCTTTTTAAGAAGGTGATCAATCTGGCCGTTGATTATTTTTTCAAGTCCATGCCAGCTTTTTTTTAAGCGGTGGTCGGTAAGTCTGTCCTGGGGGAAGTTGTAGGTTTTTATTTTTTCACTGCGGTCGCCGCTGCCTATCTGGGAGCTTCTTAGGTCGTGGACTTTATCTTCCCGGGCTTGTTTTTGAGCTTGATTGATGCGGGATCTAAGAATAGAAAAGGCCTTAGCTTTATTTTTGTGTTGGGATTTTTCGTCCTGGCAGGTGACTACAATGCCGGTGGGAATATGGGTCAGGCGAATGGCGGAATCCGTGGTATTAACGCTTTGGCCGCCTGGGCCGGAAGAACGGAAGGTATCAATTTTTATTTCTTCAGGTTTTATTTCAAGCTCTTTTTCTTCAATTTTGGGAAGAATGACCACGGTAGCGGTTGAGGTATGGATGCGGCCGGATTTTTCAGTTTCTGGAATGCGCTGGACGCGGTGAACGCCGGATTCATGTTTCAGGGCGCTATAAACATCCTGGCCGGTAATTTGGGCGATTATTTCTTTGATGCCTCCCAGATTGTTTCTACTGGTATGAAAAATATTTAGCTGGTTACCCTTGTCTTTAGCCCACTGGCTATACATTTTGAAAAGCTGGGCGGCGAAAAGTCCGGCTTCGTCGCCGCCTGTGCCGGCGCGGATTTCAAGAATAATGTCGCGGGAGTCATCGGGATCGCGCGGAATGGTTAAAAACTCTAACTGTTGTTTAAGTTTTTTTAATTGAGTTTTTAGGTTTTGATTTTCCTTTTGAGCTATTTCTATCAGCTCAGGATCTTCAGCCGGGTTATCAATAATTTGCGTGTTATCTTCCAGAGCTTTTTTTAGAGCTTGTATTTTCTTTATAGTTTGGATTATTTTTTCAAGCTCACGATGTTTTCTGCTTAGGGCTTTGAGTTTTGAGGCGTTTTTTATAAGCCCGGGGTCAGTGAGCTGTTGGGTAATTTTTTGGTATTCAAGAAGGGACTGTTTCAGGACAGAGGGCATATATATAAAGATTAGTTACGGGTTATTTTGATTTTTTCTTTTTTTGTATTTTTTGAGCCTGATTTTTGGCGATATCTTTTTTCAAGGCGCTTGATTTTTTGAAGCGCTTCAGGTAGCGGTCAACTCTTCCGGTGGAATCAACCAGCTTGCTTTTGCCTGTATAAAAAGGATGACAGGCACTGCAGATTTCAATATTCATTTTAGAAACCGCGGCATTGGTTTTAACTATATTGCCGCAAGCGCATTTGATAGTGCAAGCTTGATAATTCGGATGAATATTTTTTTTCATAAAAGTTGATATAAATAATAATGACGCTTTTGACGTTTATTTTATTAAATTGGCATATTTGGCGGGCGGCGTCAATGTTTTTTTGAATTTGGCCGGGTTGGTTAAAAGTGTTAATATATCGCTAGTTAATAAAGATTACAGAAAAAAATGACAGGTTTGAAAACTCTAAAAGATATTAATTTATCTGGAAAGAATGTCATTCTTCGGGTGGATTTTAACTGCCCTATAAAAAACCAAAAGGTGTTGAATACTTTCAGGATGGACATGACCATAGAGACTTTCAGGTATTTGCTGGATAAAAAGGCGGGAAAGATAATTGTGTTGACCCATTTAGGCAGGCCGCAGGGCAGGCCGGCGGCTGAGTTTTCCTTAAAGCCGATTGTTGAAATTTTTAAAAAAAGAATGGCCGGTCTGGGTTCGGGAAAAGAAGAAGTGAAACTGATTGATTATAATAAGGATATCAGGCGCTGCGTTAAGCAGGCTCAAGCGATAAAGCAGGGCGTGGTTTTTTTAGAAAATATTCGTTTTTGGGAGGAAGAGGAGCAGGGAGACGAAAAGTTTTCCCAAGAGCTGGCCGGATTAGGAGAGCTTTACGTAAATGACGCCTTTAGCGTGTGCCACAGGTCTCATTCTTCGGTGACGGGCATTGCCAAGGTTATACCGGCTCGAGCCGGGTTATTGCTTGAAGAGGAATTGAAAAAAATAACAGAGGCGGTTGAAAATCCAAAGCGGCCGGCGGCGGCTATTGTGGGGGGCGCTAAACTTGAAACCAAGATTCCTATTTTGGAGCATTTGGCTAAAAAATATGATAAAGTTTTGGTGGGCGGTTTAATAGCGGTTGAGCTTTGCCGGGAAAAAGCTCGCGAGGTTTTAGAAAAACTGCCCAGGGATAAAGTGATTCTGCCCGGAGGTTACGTTGACAGCGGCAGGCACGATATTGACGAAGAGTCGGCTCAAAGATTCAGCCGGGAACTGGAGGGCGCGGGGACAATATTGTGGAACGGGCCGATGGGCATGTTTGAAAAAGAGCCCTTTGATCAGGGGAGCAGAATAGTGGGCCAGGCCGTGGTTGGTTCAGGCGCTTATACTTTGGCCGGCGGCGGTGAAACCATTGAAATGCTTGAAACTTTTGGTCTTTTAGAAAAAATGGATTTTGTTTCCACGGGCGGCGGAGCCATGCTGGAATATATTGGCGGCAAGAAATTGCCGGGCATAGAAATATTGAAGAAATAAAATATATTTATGAAAATTAAAAGTATTGACGCTTTTGAGATTCTTGATTCTCGCGGAAATCCGACGGTTAAGGCGGAGCTTATCACGGATCAGGGAATAAAGGCCGCGGCCCAGGTTCCTTCCGGCGCTTCTACCGGCGAGCATGAGGCTCTGGAGCTGCGGGACGGCGATGATGAACGTTACAGGGGATTAGGAGTAATGAAAGCCATAGGGAACATACAGGGGAAGATTGGGCCGGCGCTTATCGGCATGGAAGTTACGGATCAGTCCGGGATTGACAAAAAGATGATTGAACTTGACGCGAGTCCGAATAAGTCCGGACTCGGGGCAAACGCGACGCTTGGGGTTTCCATGGCCGCGGTTAGGGCGGCGGCGGAAACAAAGAAGACTCCTTTATATAGATATGTTGGGGAGCTTTTCGGCCGGCCGGCCGGAGAGGAATTAAGCATGCCGGAACTTATGTGCAACGTGATAAACGGCGGGGCGCACGCGGATTCGGGGCTTGATTTGCAGGAATACATGCTGGTTCCAGCCGGGGGCAGGCTTGTGAAGGAAAAAGTAAGGATTTTAGCTGAAATATATCAGGCTTTAAAAGACAGGCTGAAAAAGGACGGGCAGGTGACAGCGGTCGGGGACGAGGGCGGTTTCGCGCCGAAATTAAAAAATAATGAAGAGCCGCTTGGGTATTTGATTCAGGCGATTGAGGCGGCTGGCTACAAACCGGGGCAGGAAGTCGGGCTGGCTTTGGACGCGGCGGCTTCGGAATTTTTTAACAAAGAGACGGGCAAATATGAATTAAAACTTGACCAGCGGGAATTGGACGCCAAAGCGATGACGGATTATTATCAGGAGCTTGTCAGTCGTTATCCAATAGTGATAATCGAGGATGGAATGGCCCAAGACGATACGCGGGGCTGGAAGTTATTGAATAACGCGCTGGGCGGTGACCATGGCCGGGTAAACATTATGGGAGATGATTTTACCGTGACTAATAAAAAGCGGCTGGAGCAGGCGGTGGAAGAAAAGGCTTTGAATAGTGTCTTAATTAAATTGAATCAGATTGGCACGGTGACTGAAACGTTGGAGTGCCTTAGATACGCTAAAGAAAAGGGAATAAGAACGGCGGTGTCTCACCGGAGCGGGGAAACCACGGATGATTTCATCGCTGATTTTTGCGCGGGAGCCGGGGCTCAATGGTTAAAAGCCGGATCAGTGGCGCGAGGCGAGCGGGTGGCGAAATATAACCGGCTGATTGAGATTGAGCGGGAACTGGAGATGGAGCGCGGTAAAGCTTAAGTAAAAGTCGGGCCGGGCTTTTCATAATTTCTGTTCTTGGTAAAATAGAAACACGATGTTAGATAAAAAATCAAAAATATTTTTTCTGGTATTTGCTTTGATTATAGCGGCAACTGTCGCGATCACTTATTATAAGATTGTAGTTTTGAGGGATTATCTGATTCTTTCTGAAGTGGAGTGTGATCCGGCGGCGGAAAGTTGTTTTGTTTACGAATGTGATCCCAAAGAGGATGAGGATTGCAGTGATATTCCTGAAGAGAGAATCAGTTATCTAAAAAAGATTGAGAAGAAAGCAAGCAATATAGAGCCTTGCGATCCTGGTTTAGAAGAATGCGAAGAAGTAAGCTGTGAGCCTGAAGAGGAGGATTGCCGGGAGATTTTGTGTGATCCGGGAAATTTAGAAGAAGGAGAGGAGTGCAGCGGGGAGATTCGTAACGGAGACAGCTTTGAAGAAGAAGAGACTAAAGAAGCGGAGAATGATTAAGGACGAGGTGAAGTTTTTTCAAAAAAAGAGCGTGGAGAGAAATTTGAGGCGCGGGAATCAGGAGAGTTTTGTTTTTTATAAAGGGATAGAAAGACGGCTGAGGCTTAGAGGATTCAGCTGACGGGTTTTTGTTTTTTGACTAAATTTGAAAAAAGTGCTATAAATGTAGAAAAATAAAGAAAAAAGACATGCAAGAGAAAAGAGAAAAAGAGAAGAAAGTCTGTAATTTTGGTGAACATTTCACCATTGACGGATATAGGGCGGACTTTAACAAATTGAACAGCAAGGCCTTGGTTTTAGGGGCTCTAAAAGAGCTACCGGAACAAATTGGAATGAAGATACTGGGCAAACCGGTTATTTATAAGGCTTGTCCTAACGATAAAAAAGACCCCGGTGGCTGGAGCGGATTTGTGATGGTTGTGGAAAGCCACATCAGCATTCATACTTTTCCAGCCAGGGGCTTTGTAAGTATCGATGTCTATTCGTGCAAGAATGGACTGGATACTCAACACATTAGAAGTTACTTTAAGAAAAAGTTTTCCATAGAGGATATGGAGACAAATTTCCTGAAGAGAGGAACGAGGTATCCGGTAAAAGACGAGGATACCCTAGAATAGGAGAAAAAAAATGAATGAAAGTTTTTTTTCTGGTAACTGGCTGGTAGTTGCCTTGCTGGCGCCCATGCTTTGGGCGTTGGTGAGTGTGATAGATGTCTATTTCGTTGGAGGAAAGATTTATAAAGACGAGATAGACGGGGCTATGATTTCCGGCTTGTTCCAGCTGGTACCGGCCGGGTTTTTGTTTTTTCTCATCAGAGGAGAGCTGTCTCTTTTCTGGCATGAGACCCTGAATCAAGGACCCCTGCTGGAAGTTGTTCTGGGGTCGGAAAAGTTTCAGGCTGTAATTTTGGCCTTTGTTGGCGGATTCGTGCTGAATCTCGCCTTTTTCTTCTATTTTAAGGCCCTTTTCTCCAGGAACGATGCGTCGCTGGTACAGATTCTCTGGAATCTGTGCGTGGTGGTTGTTCCACTACTTTCGTTTCTGGTTTCGGGCGAGGTTCTGCCTGCTTACAAATACGCGGGCATGGGGATCGTGCTTGCCGGGGCGACTCTTTTAAGCCTTGACAAAACCTTGAGGGAAACTGTTTCGGCCCGGTTTTTATGGATGATGGCCGGGGCGATTTTGTTTTGGTCAGTGGCCATGGTGATTCAGGATAACGCGTATGGCATGCTGGAAAACCATGGTTACCGGGACTGGGGGTTTTGGATCGGCCTCTTCTTTTTTACGCTGGGGGGGTTTTACAGCGGGCTTCTTTTTCTTATTTTTTCGATGAGAAGCCCTTTGCGGCTGATCCGAAAATTTTTCCCTATATTTTTTGCGGTTGAAAGTCTGGCTTTTCTGGGGATTTTCTTTTCCCAGAGAGCTATAGATATCAGCCCGTCAGTCTCGTTCGTGGCCACGATCGAGACCTTTGTCCCCTTGTTCGTCCTTTTGTTTTCCTCTCTGGTCGTGGTTGGCTGTCGTCTGATCGGAAAGAGGAAAGAGCTTGGAGAAATTTACAGGGGGCAACTTAAGGATATTCCGATAAAAATTCTGGCCGGGTTTGTTATGCTGGCTGGAGTTTTTGTCATTTATTTTTAAAAAACAATTGAAAAAAAAGGAGGTGCGTGTTAAGCTTCATGTAGTTAGGTGACGTAACTCATGAAGCTTTTTTGTTTTTAAAAAATTAATAGAAAGCAGAATAAAAAATAATAATAAAAAAATCGTTAAGAACATGCATATGAATTTAATGCAAAAGAAAAAGTTAAAGAAAGAATTGTTAAAAGAACCAATAAGGCATATTGATATAAAGAAGATTGATACAGTGGGAATTATTGAGGCTATGAAGGGCATGTCGTTTACGGCCAGAGATTTGGCGAGATCAAGTGAAATTTATGAGAAAATGCTAAAGGATAAGGATTGTGTAATTATTCTTGCGTTAGCAGGGAGTACAAGCGCAGCTGGCTGTATGCAAATTTATGTAGACATGGTGAAAAATAAGATGGTAGATGTAATCGTGGCTACCGGGGCAAGTATTGTGGATATGGATTTTTTTGAAGCGTTAGGGTTTAAGCACTATAAGGGAAGTCAAAATATTGATGATAAAGTTTTAAGGAATCTTTACGTGGATAGAATTTATGATACTTATATTGATGAAGAGCAATTACAGTATTGTGATGATACAATAGAAAAAATAGCGGGCGGTCTTTTTCCGAAACCTTATTCGTCCCGGGAATTTATTTGGGAAATGGGAAAATATTTAGTTAAGAATTCAAAGAAAAAAGATTCTCTGGTGCAAGCAGCGTATGAAAATAATGTGCCAATATTTTGTCCGGCTTTTTCTGACAGCAGTGCTGGTTTTGGATTAGTGAAACATCAGGTGAAAAATCCGGAAAAACATTTATCCATTGATTCGGTCAAGGACTTCCTCGAGTTGACGGAAATTAAAATGAAAGCTAAGGAAACTGGTATTTTGATTGTTGGCGGCGGCGTGCCAAAGAATTTCGTTCAGGATACGGTTGTTTGTGCCGAGGTTTTAGGCAAAGATGTGCCGATGCACAAATACGCTGTTCAAATTACAGTGGCGGACGTACGCGACGGAGCTTGTTCCAGTTCAACTCTTAAAGAAGCGCAATCTTGGGGAAAAGTGGATACGGCTCACGAGCAAATGGTTTACGCAGAAGCAACATTAGCCCTGCCTTTAATCGTTAGTTATGCATACAGGAAAGGAAATTGGAAAAAAGAAAGGAAGAAAAAGTAACTAGTAAAAAAATGATGGATTCGATTATACAAAGAAAGAACTTAAAGTTCGTTGACGCTTTGATATTAGGTGTTCCGTTTTATAATCATTTTTATAAAAAGGGTCAGCGAAATGGATTGAGAAGAGTGGGGGAGGTTTTGGATTTAGATTTGGAGCTTTTTGACCGTTTTGTTCGCCTGGAGCCGGCGCATGATTTTAGGATAGGATTTAAGTTAATGAAAAAGAATAGATTTAAAGGTAAGAGCGCGGAAGAGGTTATAAATTTAATTAACGATGAGAAAAGGCGATTCAAGGATATATTTGTTTTATTGATTGGGGGGGATCATTCTATTTCTATCGCCCCGTTTAAATATTTTTCAGCTAGAGCCAGGAATATAACGATATTGCAAATCGATGCGCATCTTGATATGCGAAACAACGACGCAGATTATATGGAAAAGGCTTCAAAGTATGCTCACTCAACCTTAATGAGAAGAGCGTTTGATTTTGGGTATAAAACTGTCCAGGTTGGAATAAGAACTTACGCAAAAAATGAATATGATCTGGTGACAGAAAAAGAACTAAGCGTATTTGAATGGGGTCGCGGACCGATTCCTTATATTGCTTCAATATTGAAGGCGATAAAAACGAATGATGTTTATTTAACTATTGATATTGACGGGATTGATCCAGCGCATATGCCAGCTACAGGAACACCAGTACCTGGGGGGCTGGAGTGGAGTTATACAAATAAGCTTATAAGGGAACTTTTTAAGGAAAAAAATGTTGTTGGAGCGGACATTATGGAGATTGGGTCGCGCGAGGATGAAACATTGACTGAATATGGAGTTGCGCAATTGTGTTATAGTATAATTTCTTATAAACTTTTAAAAGAGAGAGGTAAATTGAGATTTTATGAGTAAATTAGAGAGTGAACCGCGGGTGAATTGCAAGAAAGTTTATGTAGCAAAAACAAAAAGTACAGGATGGGGTATTTTTGCTAAGAAAGACATAAAGAAAGGCGAGTGTATTTTTACCGCAAAAGGTAGAATAAAAAAGTGTATAATAAAAGATGAAGATTCATCAAAACAATGGAAATGTACAGCTTGCATTGGTTTAAATAGAATAAGCTGGATTGATCCTTATAAAAATAATCCGTTGCGATTTATGAATCACTCATGTAATCCAAACGCAGGAATAAAAGGAAGAGTGAGATTTTATGCAATGCACAATATAAAGAAGGGGGAAGAAGTAACTTTTGATTATTCTATAACCGAAGAGGATGTTTTTTGGAAGATGAAATGCGCTTGCGGCCATAGAGAATGCAGGAAAGAAGTTTGTTCTATTCAGTTTTTGCCAGAGAATGTATTTGTAAAATATTTACCATTTATACCTACGCATTTTAAAAGACTTTATTTAAAAAAACGAAATGGATTTGGCAAATTGTAATTTTGATACGGCAAGATTTCTAATTTTTTCAGGTAATGTTTTTTCCGGAGTCGTTTATTATTCCCACTTTATTGCCTTGCTTTCTTCTTTATTTATTGGGTTTTTCGCTTTTTGGAAAAATAAGAAAGCATTGGTGAACAGACTTTTGTTTTTTTTGACAGTTTTTTTCGCCTTATGGTCGCTTTTAGATTTGGTATTATGGGCAAACGAGAAAAGTGAAATTGTAATGTTTGCTTGGTCATTAATAATATTGATTGAAAATATTATTTATGTACTAAGCTTATATTTTGTTTATGTTTTTTTAGAAAAAAAGGATGTGGGCTTAAGATTAAAGCTTATTTGGGCTTTATTTTTATTGCCAATTATTTTGTTGTTGCCAACGAAATTTAATCTTCTTTATTTTGACGCTACTAACTGTTACAGAGAGGTGGCAGAGGGATCAATTGCTACTTATTATACATATTTTTTAGAAATATTTTTTGCTATATGGATAATCGTGATTGGATTTTTAAAATATAGAAAATCAGAAATTGTTTTTAAAAGGCAGATTTTTTGGTTTATAGCTGGAGTATTGATTTTCCTTTTGGCTTTTTCTTCGGGTAACGTTATTGGTAGCTTTACGGAAAATTGGACCCTGGCTCAATATGGCCTTTTTGGAATGCCGGTGTTTATGGCTTTCTTGGCTGTTTTAATTATCAAATACCAAGCCTTTAACATAAAGCTTCTAACCGCCCAGGCTTTGGTGGCGGCTCTGGTGATTTTGGTCGGCTCCCAATTCTTTTTCATTCGCAGCACAACCAATAGAATTTTGACCGGCATCGGCCTGGTCCTTATCTCCTTGTTTGGCTGGTGGCTGGTTCGTTCAGTAAAGAAAGAGAATCAGCGAAATGAGGAGTTATCGAGAATGAATAAAGAATTGAATGAGAACAAGAGGCAGCTGGAGCAGGCGAACAGGGAGTTGAAAAAACTGGAATCAGCTAAAACTGAATTTATAAACATCGCTTCGCATCAGCTTCGAACGCCGGTCACAGTCATTAAGGGCGTTATTTCTCTTATGATATCCGGCGACATGGATAAGTTTACCAGCGAGAAGAGAAAGGAATTTTATCAGGCCGCCTGGATTAAGTGCCGTAAATTGGGAAGTATTATTGATGATATTTTGAACGCCAACGCGTTGACCAGCCATAAATACACAGTGCGCGATAAAATGGCCGAGCCTATAAATTTGGGAGAATTTTTTACGAAGATAATAAAAGGGTTTGAGCCTGAAGTGCGGGAGAGGAAGCTGGAACTGGTGCTGGAAAATGTAGACAAATCAGTGCCGAATATTTACGGGCAGAAAGATTATTTGGAAGAGGCTTTTAGCAATATCATAAACAACGCGGTAAAATATACGCCATCGCCGGAAATGACTAACGATGTGAGAAAGAAAAGGGCCGGCAAAGGGATAATAAGAGTCAGCGTTGAGAGGGATAGGGAGAATAAGGCGTGGATTATGGTAAAAGTAAAAGATAACGGGATCGGAATTCCTAAAAAAGAAATGCCTAAAATATTTAAGAAGTTTTCCCGGGCGACTAACGCCAAGAATATGTATACCGACGGCTCGGGCCTGGGCCTGTTCATTGTAAAAGAAATTATAACCGGCCACGGAGGAAGGGTTTGGGTGGAAAGCGTTGAGGGAAGGGGTTCGACATTTTTCGTGAAGCTTCCGGTGCGGCCGGGCCAGGATCCGAATATTAGAAAGTACATCATAGAGAAATCAGGTTAAAAATTTATTTTAAATATGAAGAAGGTACTTTTTATTGAAGATGATCCTGATCAGGTGTTTTTATATCGTGAAGTGTTCGGGATTAAAGGCATTGATTTAAAATCGGCTGAGAGCGGCAAGCGGGCCATGAAAATGATAACAGAAGACAAGCCGGATTTAATTTTACTGGATATTCTTTTGGAGAATGAAAATGGGCTGGAGACCTTGAAAGAATTAAAGAGAAATGAGAATACAAAAAAGATTCCGGTGATTGTATTTACGAACTATAAGGGAAAGGAAACAAAAGAAGAGGCCTTAAAAATTGGAGCCAGGGATTTTATAATAAAGTCGCAGACTGTGCCGGAGGAGATGGCCGCGGTCGTGTTAAGGGCCATGGGAACGAGGTGAGGCGAAAAATAAAGAGGAGGGAAAAAGAGGGTGCGGCGGCGAAGACTAAATAAC
>JAHKAQ010000071.1 GCA_018825765.1 Patescibacteria group bacterium | reverse complement strand
CTTGTTGAAATGGACGGCTTTGAACAAAACAGCGGTGTAATAATTATTGCGGCGACTAACCGACCGGATGTTTTGGATCCGGCCCTGCTTCGTCCCGGACGTTTTGACAGACAGGTAACGATTGATAATCCTGATATAGCGGACAGAAAAGAGATTTTAAAAATTCACGCCAGGAAAAAGCCTTTAAGAAAAAACACGGATTTAAAACGAATAGCCCAGCGCACGCCAGGGTTTTCCGGAGCTGATTTGATGAACCTGATGAATGAGGCGGCGATTTTAACAGCCCGGCGAAACAAGAAGTTTATCGGCATGCCGGAATTAACTGAATCCATTGAAAAGGTAATGCTGGGGCCGGAAAGAAAAAGCCGGGTTTTGCTTGAAAAGGAAAAAAAGATAACCGCTTATCATGAGGCCGGACACGCAATGACCGCTTATCTTTTGCCTTACGCTGATCCGGTGCACAAGATTTCCATAATTTCTCGGGGCCGGGCCGCGGGTTATACTTTGAAGCTTCCGGATCAGGATAAACATTTTCAATCGCGAAGGGAATTTCTGGATGAAATTTCGGTTTTACTGGCCGGGTATGTGGCGGAAAAAGAAATATTCCACGATCTCACTACCGGAGCGCAAAACGATCTGGAGAGGGCTACAAAGATTGCCCGGGATTTAGTAACGCGTTACGGCATGAGCGATATGGGTCCGGTTGTCTGGGGAGACAAGGAAGAAATGATATTTTTAGGCAAAGAAATACACGAGTCAAAGAATTATTCTGAACAGGTGGCGGCAAAAATCGACAAAACCATAAAAGCCTTTATTGATCAGGCGGAAAATAGGGCGGAAGAAATAATTAAAAGTAAACATAAAAAATTAAAACAAATCGCCCGAATTCTTCTTGAAAAAGAAACTATAGAAAAAGAAGAATTTGAAAAAATAATGGGCGGGAACAAAAAACATGAACAAAAAACAAACAAAAAACAAACAAAAAGAGATTGATTATTGGCGGATAATAAAAAAGGCTTTTAATATTACGCTTAAAAACAGATTCTTGTGGGTTTTTGGTATCTTAACAGCTCTTACCAGCGGAGGCGGAGGCGGTGGAAATTTCGGAGGCGGAGGCGGGCTGGAAGAAGATAAATTAAAAGAAATGGCCAGCCAGGGCGAGTGGATGGATTTTTGGAACAAGCTTGGCGATTTTTTTCATCAGCACCTGGTACTTATTCTAGTGGCGGCTGGATTGCTGTTGCTTGTTTTTTTGGCCCTGAAGGTGCTTGGTATTATAAGTGAAGCCGCGCTTGTTTTGGCGGTAAACAAGATTGATAACCGGCTTTCAGTTAATTTTTCTTCAGCCTTTAAGCTGGGCTTTAAAAAATTCTGGCCGGTTGTTTTTATAAAAATCATAACTGCGCTAATCGCTCTGGTGAGCCTTTTTGTAATTTCCAGTCCGATTATTTTCTTTTTTGTTACCAGGGCTTTTTGGATAGCCGTGCCAATGTTGATACTGGGGATATTTTTATTCGTGTTTATCGCGATTTTTCTTGGCGTTGTCTGTCGTTTGGCGATTTTACTGGCTGTTTTAAGCAATCATTCAGTCTTATCAGCTTACGGTGAAGCCTATCTTTTGATGTCGAAAAAAATCGGAAAGGTAATTTTAATGTATTTAATAAACCTGGCCGCGAGCATGATTGGCGGAATCGCCACAGTGACTATAATCATGGGTCTGCTCATTATTGGAGCTTTACTGGGATTGTTATCTTTTTTCACCTTCAATATCCCGGGCGCGGTGGGAACCGGAATACTTTTTTTACTTGTGATAATAGCCGGCGCGGTTTTTATCAAAGGAATTAGGCTGGTTTTTGAATATTCAATGTGGGTTTTGTTTTTTAAAGAAATTAACGGGGAAAAAATACAAGAAAGGCAAAAAGAGAAGAGTCGATTAAAAAAAATAGCGGCTAAGGCGCCGGTAAATCAGCAATTAGTAAAAAGTTCGAAAATTTCTCCGCTGGAGAGAGAAAAATGAAAAAATTTTTATTACTCTTTTTAGGACTGGGAATAATAGGTTTTTTGGCGATTAGCCTGGGTTTAAAAAGCATTCACCGGTGGGGCGGAAATGACAGGCCGCAAAAAATAGACGAAAAATTTTTAGACCAAAAAAGAGAGGAATTAAAAAAACTGGCCGATACCCAGGAGATGAACAAACAGGAATTTTGCGGCAGTGAATTTATGCCTTTTATACCCGGAGCTAATTGGCGGTATAACATTTCAGACGGAGAAAGAACCAATATTCTTGAGTTGAAAATTCCCGAACCTGAAAACGGCAGCCAGATTATTAAGGCTGTTTTTTTAGACCAAAGCTGGGATTTTGAAACCAGAGCCAGTTGCGCTAATGGCGGCGGAGTTATTCTGGACAGATTGACGATGTTTCGGGCTTTGGATAAAAAAGGTCAGATTATAACGCCGGTTAGCGCTAATGGTTTCTTAATACCGGCCAATATTGAAGAGATAACTTCCTGGAACTTTGAGGTGGAGACAAAAAATGAAATCCCGGATGAAAATGACCCTGCGAAAATAAAAGGCGCTTATCGGGAAAAGGCCAATGGGATCTTAAATGTCTGGGGAGAGGAAAAAATACAAACCATAATGGGAGAAATAATTGCTAAAAAAATTGAATCAAAATGGGTTTTAACTATTATTTGCGCGGATATGGACGATTTAGAGGGAGAGAATAACTGTCGGGAAGATCGCTGGACGGCTAATCTTGTTTTCTGGGTCGCTAAAAAGACCGGCATCATAAGAGCGGTATACAGTCAAAAAGATAAAAAGCCAATGGTTTTGGAAATAAGGAGCTATCAGTTGCCGGCCGCGGATCAATAAAAAACAGAGGTTAGTTAATCACGATACCGTTAAAAAGAAGAGACATAATAAGCATAACGCCAAAGAATAACAAATTACCGCCGAAAAGGATAAAGATCATGAGCAAAATAGAGCCGTAGCGGGTGAGAAATTCTTTCACATTATTCATGGAAGGCGGCAGGATATCCATTAAAATTTTAGATCCATCAAGCGGCGGAACCGGAATCAGATTAAACAGGCCAAAAGTCACGTTTATTGAGGCTATAAAAATAAACAGGCGGAAAAATTCATTACTCCAGGAGGCAGTAATTGAATCAGGCAGGAAACGAAGCACTAAAGCGATGAAAATGGCTATAAGAAAATTAGCAGCCGGACCGGCCAGGCTGACCCAGGTTCCTCCGTATTTTCCTTTTAAATTATAGGGATTAACCGGCACGGGCTTGGCCCAGCCAAAAACAAAAGGCGCGTGACTGATAATAAGAATAAGCGGCAGGAGCACGGTGCCGAAGGGATCAATGTGTTTTAGGGGATTCAGGCTTAACCGGTCGGCGTATTTGGCTGTGGGATCGCCTAATCTATTGGCTATAAAGGCGTGAGAAAATTCATGCACGGTAAGCGCGGTAATAAAGCCGATTATTTGGGATAGAAAAGTAAGGTCCATTGACTTGGCGGATTTAATTGATTAGTATTTCTTAAGTATAATTAAATAATGATCAAATGGCAAAAAGCTGTGATATCTGCGGAAAAACTTACAATAAAGCCCAACATGTAAATAAACTGCGCGGTCAATATAATCGTTGCGGCATTAAAATCCAGGGCGCGAATCTTCAAAAAAAAACCGTGGCCGGCCTTAGAGTCAGGCTTTGCACAACTTGCATAAAAACAATGACCAAGGTGAAAGATAAGGCTGGAAAGTCTAAAAAATAAAAATTAGTTTAGTGAATTTTCTTTTTTCTTAAACTCTCAAGACTGACGTAAAGCGAAGGAACCACAAAAAGCGTGAGCAGGGTGGAAAAGGTCAGTCCAAAAATAATAGTAAAGCCCATATTTCTCCAGTCAGGTTCGCGGATGGAAAGAGGCAGAAGCCCTAAAACCGTGGTGGCCGTGGTAAGGATAATAGGGCGAAGCCTGGCTTTGCCTGAAATGGCCGCGGCCCGGGCAATAGAAAGCGCCTTATCTTTTTGGCGCATCTTATTGATGCAGTCAATAAGGATAATGGCGTTGTTAACCACTATGCCGGACAAGGAAATAACCCCGATAAAGGCCGGGATATCTAAAGTCATGTTAGCTAAAGTCATGCCTAAAATTACACCGATTAAGGCCAGGGGAAAGGTGAGGAGAATAATAAGCGCCTGACGATAGGAATTAAATTGAGCCACCAGGATAAAGAGAATAAGAATAATACCAATAATCATTTTGTAAAACATATCCAGGTAAACTTCATTTTGCTCCTGACTTACTCCCCCATAGTTTATTTCATAACCCGAGGGTAAATTATATTTTTCCGCCTGTTCTTGAAAGGCGGTCATTACCTCATTGATATTTGTGCCTTTTTTGTTCTTCCCCTGGATAGTAATGGTTCGCTCTTCGTCTCTTCTGTTAATAGAACTAATACTGGGGTTGAGTTTTATATCAGCCAGGTTTCCCAGGGCTGGTTTTTCGCCATTCGGAGCGCTAATGGTGATATTTCTTAAGTAATTGAGATTATTTATTTGTTTTTCTCCGTAACTTATATTTATCTTTAATTCATCCCCCTGCCTGGTGATTTTAGCGCTGTTATCTCCGGAAACTCCCTTTCTTATCTCCCCGGCTACCTGGGCCGTGGAAAGAGAATAAGCAGCCAGAACTTCAGGATTGAAATTTATTAAAAACTCTCCAGGATTGTATTCCAGGTTGGTATCTATTTCTTCAGTGCCTGGAAGTTCCTGCATTATTTTTTTTAAGTCCAGGGCGATTTTTTCCAACTCAATCAGGTCTGGTCCGCTGACTCGAGCTTCCAGGGCGGATCCGGCCGGAGGGCCGCCGCTTTCTTCCTGAATCTCTATTCGGCCGTAAGTTATGGGGCTTAATTTTTCTCTGGCTAATTGAACGATTTGGGGACTGGAAATTTCTCTTTGGTCTCTTTTAGTTAGATTTACGGTAAAACTTGACTGATTGCTTGCCTGGGCGCCGATTGAGCTTACCAGGCTTTCTACTTCGGGCAAATCGTAAAGCTGTTCCTCCATAAGAGTTGTTACTCTGTCGGTTTCTTCTTTGACCGTGCCTTCGGGCATTTTAAGACTTACCCAAAAATATTCAGAGTCTGGATTGCCGAAAGCTTCCATTTTAAGATATCCAGAGACAGGAAGATAAAGGCAGGCGAAGAATACCAGCCAGGGCATAATAAGGATTAGGCGGCGATTTCTTTTAGAGGAGATTAGATTATAGAGAAACTCGCGATAATTACTGGCGATTTTATCCAGGTTCCGGGACAGGAAATTTTTTTGCTGTTTTTTGGGCGAGTCATCCTTGTCTTTTTTTGGATGAAGAAAAACCGAGCCAATAGTTGGAATAATGGCCAGCGACACAAATAAGGCGGCGGTAAGAGTGGAAATGACTATAATGGGAATGCCCACTAGAAATTGGCCAAAAATTCCTTTGATAAACAACAGGGGCACAAAAGCGGCCACGGTAGTGAGCATGCCGGATAAAAGCGGAGCGGCGTATTCCTGGACCGAGAGCATGGCCGCGGCATAGCCGCTCATGCGGTATTTGGTTATTTTTTCATACATGCCTTCGACTATTACTACGGCTGAATCCACCAGCAGGCCCAGGGCAAGCACTAAAGAAAAAAGAGTAATGAAGTTCAGGCTTTGATCAGTGAGCGCCATGGTGCTAAAGGAAATAAAAAAGGAAAAAGGAATGGCCAGGCTGGCGATGAAAGCTTCTTTTGGGCCCAGGAAAATAAGCAGGAGTATGAGAACGATGACTATGGTGCCCAGGCCGTTTTGAACTAGATCGCTAATGCTTTTTTCAACGTAATAGGCGTAGTCAGTGGTTAGAACCACTTCCACGTCCTGTGGATAAAGACTGCCGCGGCCCTGTTCTATGGTTTCTTTGACAATTTTTGCGATTTTGGTCACGTCGCCGCCGGTTTTTTTATAGATTTGAATGGAGACAGTATCTTGAAAGGGCTGGCCCTTCACGGAAATGCGCGAGACGCTTTTTTGGGTTTCAAAGTCTTCATAGACATTGGCTACGTCTTTTAGGCGTATGTTTATTTGATCTTTCTGGTCAACAATAAGGTCGCCAATTTGCGAGGCGTTTTGAAATTCGTTTTCCACCCTAACGCTATAGGCAAGCTTTCCTATTTCTACGGAGCCTATGGGCAGGTTAATATTTTCGGAATTGATGGCATTGGAAATGGTGGCGGCGCTAACGCCCAGTTCGCTTAATTTGTCAGGCAAGAGTTCTATTTTTATCTCTTTTTCTTCGCCGCCGATTATTTCCACTTTATCAACTCCATTGATGCCTTTGACGCGATCTTTTATTTTTTGGGCGAATTCTTTTAGCTCGGATTTATCATGGTTTTTCCCCTGGAGTGAAAAAGCGAAAATTGGATAGTCGATAATACTTACTTCAGTAACCTGGGGATCGTTGGCGTCTTCAGGCAAATCGGGTTTTGCCTCATCCACTTTGTCCTTTAGTTTTCTGATTGAGTTTTCCAGGTTCTGATCAGGTTCAAACTCCACGGTCAGCCGGGAAAAACCAAAGCTGGAGCTTGATTCTAATTTGCTTATTCCTTCCAGGCCGGATATTTTGGATTCAATTTCTTTAGTCACTTGTTCTTCCACGTCAAGGGAAGAGGCGCCGGGATAAGAAACGCTTATAAGGCCGATAGGGATTTCAACTTCGGGATTCAGTTCGCGCGGCAGGGTTTTTATCTGAAAAATTCCTACCAGGAGAAGAAAAAGAATAATAAGATAGGAAAGTTTCCGGCGCCGGATAAAAACCGAGAGCGGGGATTTTTCAAACTTCCTGATAAGCGCTGCAAGCCGGTCGCGGGTTTTGGGATTGATTTTAGAGTCCATGATTAGTTTAGATCAGAGGAAATAAAAACTTCATCCCCGTCCTGGAGGTTGCGGCTTCCGCCAATGGCTACCACTTCCCCCTGGTTTAGTCCATGGGTTATTTCTATATATTGGCCGAAAACATTGCCGGTTTTTACTTCTCTTGTTTTGGCCGCGTTATCCTGGATTACGAAAACTATGTTTCTGTTCTGGCCGATTTTTACGGCTTCAAGCGGTAAGTAGACCAGATTAGAGCCGATTTGTCCGGTAATCTTAAAGTTAGCTTTGACGAAGTTATTGGCTAAAACGCAGGTCGATCCTTGAGGAAAATCAATCGCCAGGGCATAGCGCGAATTACTGCTATTGGGCACGGAAGAGATGGAGTCAATTTTCGCGATTTCCCGGGTTAGGTTTTGCGAGTCATTATTGGCGCAATTAATCTGAACATCATCCCCGGGTTTAAGGCCCTGAACTTCTTCCATGGTGAGATAGAGAGTGGAATTAAGATCACGATTATTACTTACAACCGCGATAAGCTGGCCGGAATTCACG
>JAHKAQ010000070.1 GCA_018825765.1 Patescibacteria group bacterium | reverse complement strand
GGCCGCGCTGTTTTGCGAGATGTATTCCAGTCTTTCAACAATGCTTCCGTCATTATTAGCCGCTACTGTGCTTGAATCAAAGTCATTATTGGCGTCGTTCGCTCCCAGAATATTCTGGGTAAAATCCTGGTCAGAGCTGGCTGGACCGACTGAAGGCTCCACAAAAGCCGCGTATACCCAGATAGTGGCTCCGGCGGTTAAAGTAACGATTACCGTGGTTATTATTCTCCAGCCTAATTGATTGAGTTTTTGTTTTATTGGAGGCATTGAAAAGTGAATAGAAGCTTAACCTGACAGAGGCGTTGAATTAAAGAAAAATAATATGAATATTGTAATTATACGGATAAAAAAACCGCCGGTCAATCGGCGGTTTTTTTTGTGAAATAAAGGCTATTTGTTATTCAATTATGGCTAAAATATCTTCGTTTTTTAAAATAAGATGGTCTTTGTCGTTTATTTTTATTTCCGTGCCTGAATATTTAGCGAAAAGCACGGAGTCGCCTTTTTTTACCTGGGGTTTTATTTCCTTGCCGTCTTCTATTTTCCCCGGGCCCGTGGCTATAACCAGGCCTTCCTGCGGTTTTTCCTGATCCGCGGTGTCAGGCAGAACAATGCCGGACTTTGTCATTTTGTCTTCTTTCTTTAGGGCCACCAGAATGTTGTCGGCCAGCGGTTTTATCTTTTGGTTCATATTTTTATTACTTACTGTTTAGACTGATTAGATTCTAAGAGAAAAATTAGCACTCGTCAAGTCCGAGTGCTAAAGCTGAAAGGTTAAACGAATCGAGACGTCAAGAAACGCGCGGATAACAGGAAGGCCTGCCTAGGATTACCAGCTTCCGCCTCCGCCTCCGCCAAATCCGCCGCCGGAAGATCCGCCGCCGGAAGAAAACCCGGATCCGCCTGATCCGGCTCCGCCGCCGGGGCTTGAAACGAAAGCGGCGTTGGCCGCGTTTTGAAGACTGAAAAGACTGTTAACCAAATAAAAGCTGGAGAAATGATCAGGGGCTGATCCTTCGAACCATTGAGGCGGATTCTGATAAATATCTTCAAACTGTTTTGCCCATTGTTTTTCCACTCCCAGCACCATGGCGAACGGCAAGAGCTTTTCGAATGTTTCGGGTTTTTTTTCCGGCGCGTTATGGAATTTGATGCGATCGGCTTCGGCAACGCCCAAATATTCTTTTAACCCCAGAATGTGTTCTTTGGCATTTACTCCTTTGGCGGTGCGGCGCGGCATAAAAAAGCCGAAGACAATAATCATTAAACCAATAATCAGGTTCGCTACGGCGGCGAATCCGGACTGGAAAAGAGCAAAGCCAAAGATTAAGCCTAAAACAGCCGCGGCAACGCCCAGGCCGATGAAAGCGCCGCGGGTTTTTTCGGGATTTTTGGGGAAATAGCCTTTATCAACCGTGCTTTGATAAAGGGCCTGGCGGATTTCCGGGAGCTGCTTGTAAAATTTATTTTTTAGATCAGATAATTTTGTTTCTTTGGCGGCGTCAAAAACCGCGGTTAAGAATTTTTTTTCAAAATCTTCAAGTTTGCTTATATCCTGGGCGAGCTGGGTAAAGAGATAATCCTTGCCGGTTGTTAAGCCGAATATTTTTTTGCCGGGCAATTCTTTTATTTTTAAATAACCTTTAACCGCCAGGCTGATAATCAAAGAGGAAATATCAACATTGTCCGCTTTTTCATCCACGATAGTGCCCACTTCCTGAGCGGTAAGGTCCTCGGGCGGATAGAAGCGGGCGATAATGGTTCCCTTGCCCTGGGGGTCGCGTCCTCTTCTAAACCAGAAAATAAAGAGCAGGACAAAAGCCGCGACAGGCGCGACAAAAGCATAGATAGTGCCCAGATTATCCTCCAGGATCCAGCGGTATTCCTGTATCTTAGAAACCGGCTGCACAATGCCCGGGGGCCAGCTTAAAACCGCGGTTAAGCCCTGATTGCTTTTTAAGAAAAATCCCTGTTCCAGTTTGAAGGAAACCTGATTGTCCCCTGTTATTTCACCCAGGCAGAAATTTTGGGTTGAACCCGCGGCGCCGGTGTAACAGGCTTGTCTGAGCTTACTCTGGTCTATTTTTTCAGGCAGGGTGATTTCAAAACTTGATTTTAAAATCGGCTCCTGCCATTCATTGCCGGTTACGTTCCAGTAAAGCTCGACATGATCATCAAAAAAACCCAGGGCGCGCCAGACTTTGTATTTTATAACATAGGTTTTTTCTCCCTGGACAAACGAATCTGG
>JAHKAQ010000011.1 GCA_018825765.1 Patescibacteria group bacterium | reverse complement strand
CCATCCCATATTACACCTCCTTTGTAGTTTATTTTATTGTATCACCTAACTTTATTTACCCCAAACGCGGGCGGAGAAAAAGAGCATTTTGAAATTGATCTAAAAACTTCCTTGCGGGTAATCGCAAATGTCGCGTTACATTAAGTAAAATTGCACTTGATGAGATACATAGGTAACACCTCTAAGTTACCAAAATATGTTTCTCACCGAGCCGCCAAAGTATTACGATAGAGGCCTAATCAGTAAAATGTACGCCCAGGGCTTCTATTTGGTGGGAGACCTGGTGCCTCTCTATCGTATGAGTAATGATTTAACTAAATACCGGGATCTGTCTAAACAGGCCCGGCAAAGAATTAAATGGTTTGATTACTACCGGGAATCTAACAATGTGAGTAAAACCTGTCGCCATTTCGACATTTCAAGAAAGACCTTCTACAAATGGAAAAAGATCTTTGATCCCAATGATTTATGGAGCCTTGGTGACAGAAGCAAAGCTCCTAAGAACAAAAGACAAAGAGAGATTACTCAAGAACAGGAACAAAGGATTGTTAAATTAAGAAAGAAATATTTACGCTATTCTAAATTCAAATTGGCTAAAATCTATGAAAATACTTTTCACCAAAAACTGTCCAGCTGGAAGATTCAAAAAGTAATTGAGAAACATAAGTTGTACTACCACCCGGTAAAAACAGCTAGAATTACCAGAAAAAGATTAAAATCAGCTAAAAAGAAAAGAATCACCCAATTAAAAAAGAAACCTAAAAAAGGATTCCTGCTATGTCTTGATACAGTAGAGTTAAGAATGAATCAAGCTAAAAGATATATTTTTACCGCCATTGATAATTTCACCAAAGTGGCTTTTAAGCTTTACCCCATTGTCAAGACAGAAAAATGATAAATTTAAGATACCCTTTGATTAAGACTTTCGACCTTTAAAATATTGAAATTTAGTTAATTTGGAAAAATACTTCGGCCGGAGTTTTGTAATTCAGGGATTCGTGTAATCTTTCGTGGTTGTAGACCTGGAAATATTCTGCCAATGATTTTTCCGCTTCAAGGAAAGATCGATAATCTTTAAGATAAACCTCTTCGTATTTGACCGACCGCCAAAGTCTTTCAGTAAAGATGTTATCGAAACAGCGTCCGCGGGAATCCATGCTGATTTGAATGTCGGGATGGCTCTTTAGGATCGCGATATACTCTTCGGCGGTGAATTGAGAGCCCTGGTCGGAATTGTGGTACTCGGGAACCGCGGTCTTTAAGGCTTCTTTTAAGGCATCCACGCAAAAATCGACTTCCAGATTGTCGGACAATCGCCAGGAAAGGACATAGCGGGAATACCAATCCAGAATGGCGACCAGGTAAAACCAGCTGCCGGCGACCCGAACGTAGGTAATATCGGTTCCCCAAACTTTGTTTGGACAATTGATATTGGTTGTGTTTAAAAGGTACGGATAAATTGGGTGCTGCTTGTTTCGCTTGCTTAAGTTTCTCCCGGGAAAGATGGCCTGGATTTGCATCATCCCCATTAACCTTTCGATTCTTTTGTGGTTAATCGGCTTGTCCCACTCCCGGTTGATCTGTCTGGTGATTTTTGGCGAACCGTAATACGGAAACTTAGTGTATATTTCGTCAATCCGGTTCATTAGTCTGAGGTTTTCTTCGCTTATCGGCTTGGGCTGATAATAGTAATTAGAGCGGTTAACTCCCAAAAGCTGGCATTGGCGGATGATCGGGATTTTGTGATTCGGTTCAATTAAAGATCTCCTTACCCGTTCAGATCCTTTCAAATTTTTTTTTGAGCCAGTCCAGTTCTACCTTGAGCTGGCCGATTTGCTTGTAAAGTTCTTCGATTAGTTCGTCTTTTTCTTTTGATTCAGAAACTTTGCCCTTTTCGCTAAATCGCGTCTGCATGGCGGCCAGGGCTTCCTCTTTCCACTTTCTCGCTTGCGTCGGATGAATGGCGTAGCGGGAGCAGATAACGGATTGACTCTCAGTCTCCCTGATCAGTTCCAGGGCGACCCTGGCCTTAAAAGAGGCTGAATGCTTCCTTTTGATATTTCTCATGATTTTGCATGTTAGCGGCTCTTAAACCTATCTTAACATGCTGTCCGAATTCTGGGGTAAAGTATATTTGCCAGAATGTATGAAAAGGCCAATTCCTACAACGCGGCTGATTTCTTAAACCGCTTAATGTATTTAACTCAAGGAGAAATTATCAATATCCAAACCGATAATGGATCTGAATTTGAAAAATATTTTAGAATCGCCTTAAACAATCAAGAGCTTCAAAGATATTATTCAAGACCCGGAACTCCCAAAGACAACGCGGTCAATGAAAGATTTAACCGGACAATACAGGAAGAGTTTGTAAGTCTTGGCAATATGACCATAAATACCCTACAATTTAATCAGAATCTCACCCAATGGCTGATAGAATACAACTTCAACAGACCGCACGAATCCTTAAATTACGAAACCCCAATCAAATTTAACAAAGTGTTACCTATGTGCCCTTCAAGTACATAAATTTGAAAAATCCCCAGTTTATGATACTCTGAAGTAGCCGCCAAGCGGCTCAAAAATTAAGATTAAGACAAAATGCAAGCTTTTATCCCCTACGCGGGGGTTGTTTTACTTGTTTTATCCCTGGGGCTCAACCTGCTCGCGCTTATAAAAATAGGAAAAATAAGAAAGGCGCATGATCAGCTTTTTTCCGGCAAGCAGGTGTCCAGCCTGGAGAAGATAATTCTTGAACTGGTTAAAAAAAGCGACAAGCTTGACCGGGATATTGAGGATTTATTCAACGCCAGCAATCAGCTAAATAAATTGAGTTCGAGGGGTTTGACCAGAATCGGCGTAGTGCGCTACAACCCTTACGGGGAAAAGGGACATAAAAACTGTTTCGCCATCGCTTTGGTAGACGGAAAAAGAAGAGGAATTGTTTTTTCAACTTTAACCACGGAACAGGGAATTAAAATTTTTGCCAAGCAGGTAAACAATGGAAAATCTGATATTCCGCTGATGAAAGAAGAAGAGAGGGCGCTAAACACGGCTAAATAAAATCATGGAAAAAAAGACTGAAGAAAAAATAAAGATTCCTTCGGTGGTTTCGGTCAAGGAATTTTGTGAAAAAATAGACAAGCCGGTGGCTGAAGTGATTAAAGTTCTTCTGGATAACGGTTTCCTGGCCACTATCAACGAGACGATTGATTTTGAAACAGCGGCTTTGATAGCGCAGGAATTTGACGTCATGGTTCGGGAGGAGAAAATAGACGAAAAAAAAATGGATGTTATTTCGCCGGAACAGCTGGCGGAAATTTTGAAGCAAGAAAAAGACAAAGGTAAAAACTTGCGCAAGCGGCCGGTGGTGGTAACGATTTTAGGCCATGTTGATCACGGGAAAACCACTCTCCTGGATACGATTCGAAAAACTAAAGTAGCTGAATCTGAATCCGGAGGCATTACCCAGCATATTACCTCCTATCAGGTGAAGGCTAAGGGGCGGCTGATTACTTTCGTGGACACGCCGGGGCACGAGGCTTTTTCCAAAATGCGGGCGCGGGGCGCGGGGCTGGCTGATATCGCTATTCTTATCGTGGCGGCCGACGATGGAGTGAAGCCGCAGACTAAAGAAGTCATTAAAAATTTTAAAAAGGGCAAGGTGCCGATGATAGTGGCTATAAACAAGATTGACAAGCCCGGAGCCAACGCGGAAAAGGTGAAAGGGCAGCTGGCCGAAGCCGGAATCTTACTTGAAAAAAGAGGCGGGGAAATCCCCTGCGTGGAAATATCAGCCAAGAATAATATTGGAATCGACGAACTTTTAGAAACTATTCTTCTTTTGGCCGATGTTTTAAAAATTGAGGCTGACTGGGAGCGAAAAGCGCTGGGCATTGTTCTGGAATCGCACCTGGATCAGCGAAGAGGGGTGATTACCACGGCGATCATTAAAACCGGCGCGCTGGAAGAGGGAGATTCGGTTATAGCCGGGGACGCGCTGGGTTCGGTGCGTCAATTACTGGATTACAGCGGAAAAAGAGTGATGACAGTGGGGCCGGGATCTTCGACCACGATTGTCGGTTTCAGTAAAATTTGCAAGGCCGGCGCGGTGTTGCAGGTTGAGGAGAGCCGAACCATCGCCAAGGAAAAGACGCGGCGCTTAAAGCTGGATATTATGGCCGGAGAAACCGGAGAAAATAAAGCTACGGCTAAAAAAATTAACGAATCAATAAAGACCAGCGGTCTGGCGCGCCTGAACTTAATTCTTAGGGCTGACGCCGGCGGTTCCCTGGAGGCTTTAAAGCAAATTCTGGATTCCCTGCCAGGCGATCAGGTGACGCTGGATATTCTTTCTCAAAAGGTGGGCAATGTGACTGAAACCGATGTTCAACTGGCTGAAACTTCAAAAGCCCTGGTTTATGGCTTTAAAGTGGCGGTGCCGGATATGGTTAATCAGGCCAGTAAAAAGGCTAAAGTGGAGATAAGAAACTTTGAGGTAATTTATAAGCTGGTGGATGATATAAAAGAGGAGATGTCAAAATTGCTTGAGCCGGAAATCGTGAGAACTGATCTGGGGGAACTTGAGGTTTTGGCTATTTTCAGGACGGAAAAAGATAAAATGATCGTGGGCGGCAAGGTAAAGAAGGGCAGAGTGAAAAAGGGAGCTAGCTTTGAAATCTGGCGCGGCGAAGAAAAACTGGGTCAGGGACAGGCAAAAAAACTAAAACAGGGACAAGCTGAAACTGATGAGGCGGAACAGGGATTAGAATGCGGTATAACTTATATTCCAAAAAAGAATTTGATAAAAATTCAAGAGGGAGATGTTTTAAAGTTCTATGAGGAACAGGAAATAGAAAGAAAAATTGAATAACGGGTTTTCGGAGTGTAGCGTAGCGGCTTAACGCGCCTGCTTTGGGAGCAGGAGATCCCGGGTTCAAATCCCGGCACTCCGACTAATTATTAAACCCCCTTAAAAAGGGGGTTTAATAATTGATTTAGGAAGGACGGGATTTGAACAGAAAAAGGGGTCGGGAAAACTACGTTTTCCCGTGGGAGGAGAGCAGATTTTGCGCCTCTTTTTATTATAAGAGTTTGGCGCAAAATCGTTGAGAACCGTGGGTTCTCAAAGTGCAGGCCCGCGAGGGCGGGCCGAGCAGTGAAAATCCCGGCATTCCGACCAGTTAAAAAACTGCGACACAGATGGGTCTGTTGCCAAATAGGCTTTCGTTACGAAAGCCTATTTGGCAACAGACCCAGATATGGCGTGAGATGCTTGGCCGCGTTAAAAGAACACACTAAACAGCGCGTGTCTGAATTTAAAAAGTGTCCGGGTTATATCTTTTCATTGAAAGAGCGTTTAAAAGCACGCTTACTGAAGAAAAAGCCATGGCTGCGGCGGCAACGGCCGGATTTAAGAGCCAACCGGTAAATGGGTAGAGTGCGCCGGCGGCTAAAGGAATGCCAAAAATATTATAGCAAAAAGCCCAGAAAAGATTTTGTTTTATTTTTCTTAAAGTAAAGCGGCTTAAATTCATTGCCTTTATCACGTCCCTTAAATCATTTTTTATCAAAATCATGTCGCCTGTTTCCAAAGTGATGTCGGCGGCAGATCCCAGCGCGATGCCTAAATCAGCTTGCGCTAGCGCCGGCGCGTCATTGATGCCGTCTCCAACCATGGCTACTGTGTTGCCTTGTTTTTGCAACTCTTTTATTTTGGCGGACTTTTCATGAGGCAGGACTTCGGCTAAAACATAATCAATGTTTAGCTGGCCGGCTATGGCCCGGGCCGTTTTTTTATTGTCGCCGGTGAGAATCGCGGTTTTTATTCCGGCTTTACACAAAATATCAATAGCCTGCCTGGAATATTTTTTTAAAGCGTCGGTTATGGCAATTACGCCGACTGGTTCTTTGCCAAGAGCCAGGATTATCACAGTTTTTCCCTGGTTTTCCAGTTCAGCTATTTGTTTTTTTAAAACTTTAACGTTAATTAAGTTGTCAGCCATTATTTTCTTCGTTCCTATAAGGATTTTTTGTTTTTTAAAAACAGCTTCTATGCCTTTGCCCGGGACGGCTTTAAAATCCGAAACATTAAAAAATTTTATTTTTCGTCTTTTTGCTTTATCGATTATGGCTCGGGCCAGAGGGTGTTCCGAATTTTTTTCAACAGAGCCGGCCAAGCGCAGAATTTCATCGGAAGCAAGGGCGTTCTTTCCAACAGTAACAATGTCCATGACAGCTGGCTTGCCTTTGGTTAAGGTGCCGGTCTTATCGAACACAAAAATATTTATCTTTCGGGCAATTTCCAGGACTTTGCTGTTCTTTATTAAAATTCCGTTTTGAGCCGCTAGTTCTGCGCCCATCATTACCGCGGCCGGCGTTGCCAGACCCAGGGCGCAAGGGCAAGCGATAATTAAGACAGCCACAAAAATTGTCAGGGCAAAAGAAAGCGGCTGGCCGGTTATCAGCCAAAAAAAAGCGGAAAGGGCGGCAATGGCCATAACTGAAGGAACAAAATAAAAGGCGATTTTATCAGCCAAAAGCTGGATTGGCGCCTTAGAGCTAACAGCCTGCTCTACGATTTGAATGATTTGCGAAATCATCATATCTTTGCCTATTTTAGTTGTTTTTATTTTTAAGACGCCGGTTTTATTTATCGTGGCGCCAATAACTTTATCGCCTTTTTGTTTTTCAGCTGGAATGCTTTCGCCGGTAATCGCTTTTTGGTCAACAGCTGAATACCCATCAATTACAAGGCCATCAACAGCGATTTTCTCTCCAGGCCTTGTTAAAACAATATCCCCTATTTTTATTCTCGAAACAGGGATTTTTACTTCCTGGTTTTTTTTGATAATCGTGGCTTTTTGGGGCTGAAGAGCGATGAGTTTTTTGACTGCCTGGCTTGTTTTTTTCTTGGTTAAGGCTTCCAAATACCTTCCCAGGGAAATAAAAAGAAGGATCATGGCCGCGCTTTCAAAGTAGAAATGGACGTCTTTTAATTCAGGCTTAAGCCAGATAAATAAAGAAACAATAAGGCTGTAAAGATAGGCGGCGGAGGTTCCGGTGGCAATTAAGGAATCCATGTTGGGACTGCGCTCAACCAGCTTTTTGAAACCGGAAAGATACAGCGGGTAATTAACAATAATAATTAAAGTGGCAGCGAAGAATTGAAAAATAATTTTTGTATTTTCCGGTAAGGCCGGCAAGGGCAAGTTGACTGTTTCTCCCATGGCTAGATAAAAAACAGGCAGGCCCAGCAAGGCGGAAAGCAGGAATTTTTTTTTAAGCGCTTTTATTTCTTTGCTGGCGACCTGATCCCTGTAGGGCTTATAGACTTGTTGTTTTGAAGTATAGCCTAATTTTTTGATAATAACTTGAATCTCTTTTTGATTAATTTTTCCCCTGTTAAATTCAATAACTGCTTTTTCTGAGGCGAAATTCACCGAAGCGGAAAAAACGCCTTTTTGTTTTTTAAGATTGTTTTCTATGGTAGCGGCACAGCTGGCGCAGTGCATGCCTTGAATTTTTAGCACAATTTTTTGCATAAAACTTGTTAAGGCTTATTTTCACGTTACCACGAATTTTCCCCAAACCATCTGCATCCAGCAGGAAAATTTAATATCGCCGGTTTTTTTCGGAATAAATTCAATAACATTTTCTCCGTATTTTAATTTTTTCCTAATATTATATTCAGGCATGATGATTTCATCGGTGCAGCCACTCATTTGTTTGACACTTATGATCCAGCGCACGGGAATATCTTTTTTTACAAGAAGCACGCTGGGCGAATAGCCGCTGTAAGTTAAATCCATTTTCGCGATTTGATATTTTTTTTCCGGCGCGAACGGCGTGACTAGATTGTCGGTGTTGTTCGGGATTTTGGGAAACATAAAGCTAAGGCGGCTAAACCCCAGATTGAAGTTTATAAGGCCGCGGTTCAACATAAGCAATCCCAAAATTATAACAATCGCGCCGGAAATTTTTATCGCTTGACTAATTTTTTCCCGGCTGATTAAAGAAACGAGACTGCCGAAACCAAACATTAGCGGCGCGGTGCCGGCGGCGTAAATTCCCATTGACAGGGCGCCGCTCGCGGCGTTTCCCGAGGCTAGGGCATAAATTTGAACGGCCTGCAGCGGGCCGCAGGGCATAAAGCCATTTAAAATGCCGATGATGAAAGGCCCTTTTGGTTTCAGAGCTTGATGTTGACTAAAGAGGAAGCGGGAGATAAAAGAAGGAGTTTTGGGTTTAATTTTTTCCAGCCATTTAAATTCAGTTACCAGAGACAAGCCCATTAAAATCATAAAGCCGGCGGCGATTAAAGTAATTATGCCAGTGAATGTTGGATTTATTCCAAAAAAAGAGCCGGCGGCGCCTAAAATTCCACCAATGGCAGTATAAGAGATAATTCTTCCGGCGTTATACTGAAGATGAAGCAGGGAGTGTCTTGTTTTTCCGCCTGGCTTGGCGGCGCTCGGCCGGGATGCATACGCGATTATTAGTCCGCCGCACATTCCTACACAATGAAAGCTTGCCAGAACTCCGATTAAAAAAATCAACCAGTAACTTATTCGCCGCTGGTTTAATTGGGAAATAATTTCCAGGAAGCCGAAATATCTAATAAAAAAATAGGCGGCGGCAAAGAAGATAAAAAGGATTCCCAGGATAATAATTTTTTGGGGGAAAGAGTGTTTTTTCGGCTTGATTTTTTTTGTTTTGACTACGGTGTAATTTAATTTTTCAATCTTTTTAAAGATTTTTTCGGCTGAAATTTTATGACTGTCAAATTCTACGCGGCAAGCTCCGCTTAAATGATCGATGTTTATTCTCTTTACTCCTTTTAAGGCGCCGACTTCCGCTTGAATTAAAGTTTTACAGCTTTTACAATGAATTCCCTTTATTTTTATTTTTATGAACATTATTTTATTTATTTGAAAGTTTGGTGACTTTTAGGATTTCTTCTATCATTG